>JALXAI010000269.1 GCA_026992215.1 Desulfobacterales bacterium
TGGAAGTACTTGAACTCCGGATTTCAGTTGATGAGAACTTATTTTCGGATAAAATAAAAAATCTCGAGTCAATCTCGGAAATGATAAAGAAAGACCTGCAGGATACCCTCGGGATCGGAATCAGAGTTAAACTGGTGGAACCACCGTCGCTTGAACCCTTCCGTGAACAGCTGGGTAAAATTATTATCCAAGGAGGCCACAGTGAGAAAAGGCGTTGAGCAAGAGATTTCACTTTCAGGTTCGGAATCCAGGAGCAAGGGGGTAATTCGCGAGTATGCCGAAGCAATATTTATTGCTGTTCTCCTGGCTCTGTTTATAAGGGCATTCGTTGTCCAGGCATACAAAATTCCGTCCGGATCAATGAAGCCCACGCTGCTAATAGGAGACCATATCCTGGTTAACAAGTTCATTTACGGGATTCGCATGCCTTTTACCAACAAGGTTATCATACCGGTTTCAAATCCAAAGCGCGGTGACGTAATTGTATTTAAATTTCCCCTGGATCCCAAAAAAGACTTTATCAAAAGGGTGATCGGATTACCCGGAGATAGGGTAAGGGTCATAAACAAGGAAGTGTACGTAAACGGACACAAGTTGAAGGAACCCTACGTTCAACATACGAGTCCGCAGGTTATCCCGGCTAATCTTGGCCCCAGGGACAATTTCGGTCCCGTTACCGTTCCTCCCCATTCGCTTTTCGTGATGGGAGACAACAGGGACGAGAGCTACGACAGCCGCTGGTGGAAATTCGTCGACTACAGCGAGTTAAGGGGAAAGGCGTTCATTATATACTGGTCATGGGATAGCGAGAAGTTCGAACCCAGGTGGAACAGGATAGGTCGTATGATACACTGAAATAAACCATCAACGTGTGCAGCCGGCAAAAAAAGGAGAAACAATGAATAAGGAAATAGAAAAAGTCCTGGGAAAATTCAGCTACGGAATATACCTTCTGACATGTCGGTACGAAGATACGGACTATGGCATGATAATTTCCTGGGTAACCCAGGTTTCATATGATCCACCTCTTGTCCTTGCCTCGGTAAAAAAAACAAGGAGAGTGCTTCCGTACATCGAAAAGGCAAAGTACTTCTCGCTCCAGGTTCTCGAAAATACCCAGGCAGAGATACTTGACAGATTCAAGGTACCGTCACTGGAGGAAAGGTTCACCGGATTGTCTTACCAGATTCTGGACACGGGAGTACCGGTGCTCACAAACGTTCTCGCATACGTGGAATGCAAACTGGTAGACGTCCTCGGTCCCGGAGACCATGCCCTGCTGGTAGGAGAAATCGTATCGGGAGAATGTATTAAGGATACGGGAGTTCCGCTGACGTGCAGAGACTTGGGCAAGGTATACCTTGGTAAATACTAACTTGGCTTGCTTCTCCAGCTTGCCCTTTGCCCGTTTTATTTCCCTTCAAAACTGACAAAATCAGAGTATCCCTTGCAGCTCATGAGATTTACTTTTTTTGTAAACAAGAATCTTAAGCGCCTGTGGTTCGGTCAGGTAATAAGCCAGGCGGGTGATTCACTTTATCAAATTGCCCTAATATGGCTGCTGCTGGAAATGACAGGATCTGGCACCGTTACAGGCCTGGTAACCATGAGCAGCTTTCTTCCCACCCTACTTTTCGGCCTGTGGGCGGGAGTCATGGCAGACCACGTGGACAGGCGAAACCTCATGATGGGTACGGATATCCTCCGTGCCTTTCTTGTTTTAATTCTTCCTGTCCTTTTTTACGCGGGGAAGCTGAACAGCCTTATCCTGGGAATAGTTACCTTTCTGATTGCCACCTGCTCCGCCTTTTTCAATCCCGCGCGGGATGCGATTATACCGCAGCTGGTTCCGAAGGAATACCTGACCAAAGCCAATGCTCTTATACAGACTTCCTGGCAACTGGCTGTGTTACTTGGCCCTCTTCTGGCCAGTTTCCTTTTAAAAACCCTGGGAGTGGTGAACCTTTTTTTTGCGGATTCCTTGAGCTTCCTTGTATCCCTGGCGCTCATTTATTCGCTTAAAATAACTAATCGTGAAATGCCGGGAGCATACCCCGAAAATAACGGCGGCAAAACGGGGTTCTCCAGGGTGCTTTCGCTGATAGGCGAAGGAATAAACCACGCCATGAACAATCGTGTAATTTTTATACTCCTGGTAATAACCGCTCTCGACAACCTTGTCCTGATGGGAGCCGCCATGATCGGTACCCCTATCTTTGTCAAAACCATTCTCGGGAAAAACGCGTCGATCTATGCACTTATCGAGGCCTGCTATGCCAGCGGGATGGTTATCGGCATACCGCTGGTACATTTCCTTGAGAACAGGATGACCAATGGCAAAATGATCTCCCTGGGGATGATTCTTGACGGTTTGACTTTTATCCCTCTTCTCTGGATACGAACAACGGCGGGAGCGATAGTTACGATACTGATTCACGCAATCTTCATCCCGATGATAACGGCGGGCAGGGCAACGTTGATCCAGCACTTTGTTCCCGCGAATCTGCAGGGAAGGATTTTCAGCTTGAACAGCATGGCCGTGGTGGGATGTACGGCTCTCTCGGTCTCCATAACCGGTATCCTGGCTGATCATATCCCGATTAATTATATCTTCGCGGGAATAGGAACAGGTGCCGCTTTGTGCGGTTCGCTGGCTCTTTGCTTTAAGTCCTTCCGCGAAGCTGACTGATCCAAAAAAGTATATATGAAATAAGCAAAAAAAACGATATTTCCGTTGAAATGATTCTTCCCTTTAAGTATCTTAGGTTAAACTAGTTACACGGATACGAAATAACTTATGTCCCAATACGTATGGTGCAAAAAAGAAGAAGCCCGCCTGCCCATTTACCGGTGTTTTTTTTGTGGAAAGACCTGCTACCCGGATAAAGAAATAAGTGCGGAAAAAGACAGGGTAATAACCGATCTGCTGGAATCAGGACGATTCAAGGAGTGCTATGTTATGAAGCGTAAGAGTACAAAAAAGGAAGCAATATCGGTACTTGATTTCGGGACCCAGGAAAGGGAAAGAAAGAAAGAAAAAGGGAAAGAGTCTCAGAGCGAGGAGGGAAGAATTTTTCTACTGGAAAACGGTGACTTAAAGCCGTTTTCTCCTGACGATTTCACCACGTCGACTCTCTACCACGAAGAAGAAAGTTACAGCATTGAAAGGAAGCTGGTGCGTCCCGGTGCATCAAAGAACGTGGTGTTTTCGGGGAAAAGGCCTTCAAAAAGCACCACACCAATCATAGTGACCAGGGACGGCAGGTACATACTGGTAGAATCGTGGCAGGAGCTTGACGCGAATCCTCAGCACCTGCTCGATGCCAGGGAAGTTATTGGTGCTTCGGCGGTAAAACAGGTTTTCGTGCTAACGAGAAAGTAGCAAAAACAAACCCGGCGAGGCTGCCATCGGAGCCAAAAGCGACTAAACCTGGTGGTGTTTTGCACGGGATGCCCGCTGCCATTGGTTTTTCCGTTACTTTTTGAAGCGCCATACTCCACCGAATCACCGGTCCCGGGATCAAGTTTTAAGCGCGCAAAAGCGAATGCCAGAAAAGAAATTCTTAGGAACCCAGGATTTCCCGAAGCTCGGCTAATGTCGGATTTTTCCCGGTCTTGAATACTTTGTTGTCCACCAGGGTAACGGGGAGAACCTCGAGTCCCTTTTCGTCGATCAGGGTTTTTACTTCCTTGTTCTTTTCAAATTCCTCTTTGTTGCGATCCATGGTGTAGTACGCGATATATACCTTGTCTCCGAACTCCTTCCTTATGCCGTAAAGCACAGCCCGGAGCGCCATCATTCCTCTCTGTTCGCCGGGGCGGCATGCACAACCCGCGGTTCTGTCGTAAATTTCCACTCGATGGAGTTCTTCCGCCATTTCTTCCTCCGTTTCCACTTCCAATTCCGCTTTTCAGGCTAGCAATAAATTAATACTTTTTCTCTGAGGTCCAGGTATCGTTCTACGCCTTCCTGCCATTGATGTTCAATTTCCCGGGGGTGTTCACCGGCTTCCAGGCGTTTTCTTACCAGGTCATCTCCCGTGATAATGTCGATGGGAAGCTTTTTGAACTCGTATTCATACGGCGGTGGCAACCATCGGAAGTCGTCACCGTGAACCTGCAACACCGCCCAGAGCAACGAAAGAGACGTAAAGTAGGGCTTTAATTTTCCGCTGTCCGTTACATGTAACTGAAAACCCCTGCAAAGTTCCCCGGCCCACTTGTCGAACGTGGGCCTGAACCCGGTAGGGCGCAGGTGAACTCCGGGCATGTCAATTCCTTCAAGTTTTTCTTTCAGGGCTCCCGTATTAACAAACGGCGCCCCCATCACTTCGAAAGGCACCGTTGTTCCCCTTCCTTCCGAAACATTGGTTCCTTCCCATATTACCTGCCCGGGGTACACGAGGGAAGTCAAAAAAGTCGGCATGTTCGGAGATGGAAGAACCCATGGTAGGTTACAATCCGGGAAAAGAAATCTCCGTTTCCACCCCTTCATCGGAACAACTTCAAGATCGCAGCTAAAGCCGCATACTTCGTTTGCCAGCAGCATTAATTCGCCCAGGGTGAGACCATGACGCATGGGTACGGGGAAGAGCCCCACGAAGGATTCAAATTCCCCGTTTAGCACGTTCCCCTCGATTTCTTCCCCCCCCAGTGGATTCGGCCGATCCAGAACCATGACCCTGGTCGAGGTTTTACCCGCTACCTTCATGCAAAGAGCGGCAGTCGCAGCGAAGGTATACACACGGGTGCCCACGTCCTGCAAATCGATCAGGAGGATATCGATCCTACGCATGATTTCTTCAGGCGGTTCCCGCCTTTCGCTGTACAGACTTAGAATAGGTATCCGCGTGGCAGGATCAACATCATCCGGTGATTCGTCCATGTTCGCCTGTTTATCACCCCAGAAACCGTGTTGAGGAGTAAACAATACCTCCAGGTGTACCCCCTCCTGCATAAGAGCATCTTTTACGTGTCTGAAATCACGCAATATCGACGCCTGGTTTGCCAGCAATCCCACCCGCGCTCTTTTAAGCCATCGAGGCATGTTCTCGATTAGAATCTCGCACCCGATTTTAACCATGATTACCTGATATAAAATTCAGTTTCCCGGCTTGACTTACGCAATTTCTTACTATAATTTGCTTTTTTAGTGATGTTGTGAGATTATCCATTATTTAGCGACCATTTTCAACCCGAATGAGGAGGAGTCCTATGGATTTGTTAGAAATAATCAAGGGGCGCAGGAGCATCAGGCGCTACCAGGACAAGGAAGTTCCGGAAGATGCCTTGAATAAGATTCTGGAAGCGGTTCAGTGGTCACCTTCGTGGGCAAACACCCAGTGCTGGGAGCTGGTCCTGGTTAGAGATCCTGAGATTAAGAAAGCGCTTCAGGAAACCATGGGAAAGGGAAACCCTGCCAAGAAAAGTATCACCGAAGCACCGATCGTCATCGCCATGTGTGCAAAGCTCAAAACTTCGGGATATTACAAGGGCGAAGTTACCACGAAGTTCGGAGACTGGTTCATGTATGATCTTGGGATCGCCACGCAGAACCTGTGCCTGATGGCACATGCTCTGGGGCTTGGGACGGTGGTGGTAGGCCTGTTCGATCATGACAAGGTCGCCGAAATCTTGAAGGTACCCGAAGGCCATGAAATAGTCACCCTCATTCCCCTGGGTTATCCAGCCGCTGAATCAAAACCGCCCAAGAGAAGAGACATAAAAGAGTTTACCCACGAAAATACCTTTTAAATAACGATAAACCGGAGCCCTTTCTATCGGGGAAGGGCTCTTTTATCGCTCTTTTACCATCCTGGCATCAACGACCACCAGCCTCCCTTCGGTATAGGTGACGGGATTTAAATCCATTTCAACGAGGCCCGGTTCAGATATCGCGAATTCACCTATCCGTGCCAGCACTTCGACAACACTTTCCCTGTCAAGCGGAGGATAGTGCCTGAAACCTGTGCTTAGCTCTGGCCAGCATTTTAACTCTGCCACCATCTCACGATAGTCATGCGACAGGGCCGGAAGCAGCCTGAAGCTCACGTCTTTCACCAATTCAAGGAAAATTCCTCCCAGGCCAAAACTCATGAC
>JALXAI010000270.1 GCA_026992215.1 Desulfobacterales bacterium
TTTTAAGAAATTTTTCTGCCCGACTTCTGTCACTCTACCGGGATTCCTCTTCCTATGGCAACTGTTCACTGTAAAAACCGGGATTTTAGCCATATGGCAGTGACATCAGATAGACCTTGAGTGAGCCACTTTTTTGCAAGGTGTTTTAACGGGAGGGAAGGCTATGAAAAAGAGATACTCCGTTTTTGTTATGGCCGCAATGTTGCTGGCAATGCTGTTTACGGCTTTTTGTGCCGGTGCTGGGCAAAGCGCAAGAGTAATTAACTACCAGGGCAAGCTGACGCAATCCGATGGAACTCCGGTGGCGGACGGCACATACAGCGCCATGTTTGAGATATTCGACACTCCAAATCCTGCCCAGGGCCAGGATCCCCTGTGGCATTCCGCCAAGAATCTTCAAATAACCGTGCTCCAGGGCGTTTTCAGCGTGGAACTGGGTGCAGGTAATCCTTTTCCCGACGGGTTGTTCGAGGAAAACGATGACCTTTACTTGAGGATTACGCTCGAGGGAGAGCAGATGCAGCCTCTTCAGCACCTTACGGCGGTTCCTTACGCCCTTCGCGCGACCGAGGCAGACTACGCAATATCGGCTCAGAACGTGGATAACGGTACAATATCGGGTGATCTCTTCGTGGACGGAAAACTGGGCGTTGGCACCAATTCACCGGAAAGTCTGCTTCATCTCTCAAGCCTTGGGGGAATCGACCTGGTTATCGAAGCTGATACCAACAACATAGGCGAGGATCAGAACGCCCGTGTTGTCCTGCGCCAGGATGGCGGCCAAGTCACCGCTAGGATGGGGTACCGAAACGGGGAAAACGCACTGGAAATAATGCAGGAGTTCAATGATAAACTAATCTTTGGTACCAACAGTCTCGACCGGATGACCATTACCTCCGACGGAAAGATTGGTATCGGAACAGGGAATCCTGACTCGAAGCTCCATGTCGCGATGCCAAGCGGAATATTCGGTACACCCCCGGTTGCTTCTACCGTCAAGGGACTCGTGATAAAGGACGGTTATATTAACACTGCCAACAGGCTCGAAGTGCAGGATGAGCATGGTACGCCCGACTTCGTCGTCAGTTCCACCGGGAAGATCGGGATTGGCACATCGAACCCGGATGCTCCTCTGGTCATTGACGGAGGAGGAGAGGGTTTTCCGGCTGGCTTCCTGTATATCAGGAATGTAGATAAAGACGCGGGCATCAGAATCTACAATGGAAACGAGGTGAAGCACCATATCTATAACGACAAGGACTTAGGCTTTGCCAATGATGTGCTGCGTATAGCTCCGCAGGGTAGTTTTGCCAGTGGTGGGATTACCATCACCCAGGGCGGCAATGTGGGCATCAACACGACATTACCCACAAAAGATCTTACAGTCCGCGGCAATCTTCTGCTTGTCAGTAAGTCCACCGGGGTAGAAATCGTTGAACTGGGTGAAGGTCTCGACTATGCAGAAGGCTTTAATGTATCTGACCGTGAGAAGCTGGACGCTGGAACGGTTCTTATAATTGATCCTGAAAGTCCGGGCCACCTGAAGAAAAGTTTCCGGCCGTACGACAGGAAAGTTGCTGGAATTGTGGCCGGAGCAAAGGGCCTTGGTTCGGGGGTGAGGCTGGCTTCGGGCCGATTTGATCATAACGTGGCCCTCGCCGGGCGTGTTTACTGTAAAGTTGATGCGACAAAAGAAGGAATAGAGCC
>JALXAI010000271.1 GCA_026992215.1 Desulfobacterales bacterium
TAACCGCGCTGAAAATGTTTCCGGCGTAAAACATCGAGGCGGCAGATCCGAAAACACCTGCTAACCACAGGTTGTCATTTTCAACAGCTTCCCACGTGATAGCCGAAAGAATACCCGTGTAAAAAAAAGCTGTCCACCCGTCCCGGGGTCTTCCGTCATATACATGACCGGCCCCGGGCAGGACCGCCGCACTTATCCCGGCAAACCATGGATTTTTTAAATGTGCGCCGTATACTGATTCTGCCTGTTCTCCCGCAAGCTTTCGTGCTTTCGAAAGGTTCCCCTCCAGCACATAACACCTGCCCGTGAGGGCCATAATGGTGTCCCTTACCTCCGGGTCGAGCTTTTCGTGCCGGTTCCTGATCTCGTTTAAAATTTCAAGGGCCTTTTGAGGTTCACATTTATTTATGAGTGCCCTGGCTTCCAGCAGTTTTGCCCCGATCTCAAGCGGATGATCGGGATACCTTCGGCAAAAAACCCGGGCGTATTTAAGAGTGTTTTTCCAGTCATGAAGCTCGTAGTAACATCGAGCCAGTCGGAACAAGACCTCCGGTGTTCTTTTTTCACCGGGCAGAAAAAAAAGGAAACGCTTGTACTCCGTGACGGCATCGTAATAATTTCCCCTTTTTTCAAGGGCTACCGCCAGATGATATTCTTCGTCCGCGAGACGCCGTGTTTTCTCCGGGCCGTGCGCGGCGTACAGGTTGCTCGGTGCCAGCAAAGCTGCAACAGCGCTTATAAGAACAATCCGTAGGAAGTATTTTGCTACTTTCACGATTCTTATCCCGGCCCCGATGCTCCGTAAAACAAAAAAAGCTGTGGCTAACGTTACCCACAGCTTTTTCTCAAATAAAAAAACCATGGGTAACCGCTTCGTCTACCCATGGTTCTGAGTGCATTCGATTTGTTTCGATCAACCCTCGGAACCTTGGGTAGACTTTTTAAAGAAAAAGTACCCAAAAAACCGAGGGGCGAAATTGTTACAGCAACTAACACGCTGTGACATTTTCCCAGTCCTCCTTTTGGGCGAATGCTAGATAATTTTCTTCGGGATGTCAAGAGGTAATTCCACCTGTGTCGCTACAATCTATAATCAGCGTATTTAGTATTACATTCTTAGAAAGGTTGTGGCAAGGCTACCTCAAGGAGCTGGTTCATGCCGATGATTTTGAAAATAAAGGACCAGGAAAAAGGCAAGTTAGGCCACACTAATTAGTGCGGAGATTTTAATATCGAAGCACTTTTTAAATCAACCGCAGACAGACGCAGACATGTGCAGACCAGCCTGCGGACGACCTGTCCGCCGGCTGATGCCTTGCACTTCGTGCAATGCAAAAATGCTTTTCGGCTACTTCCCCCAAACCGCCAACTCGACTACCCAAATTCCGAAAATCGGAAATACATTAGCCAACGGGTGGGTCAATTTTCGGCTACCATTTACAGCAATAATCCACTATCGCGAAGCGATGGCTTTCTTTGCTCGGGCAGAGTCGCCCGAGGAAAGATGTCTGTGTCCGTCTGTGTTCGTCTGCGGTTAATTAATTTTGTTCGTGTTTTTCCTTTGATCCTCTTACCCATTTTCAGCCAGACATCACAATGATTAAGTTTCCGGCTGTTGCTATAATCACCGTCTTAGTATTACATTCTTAGGAAGGTTGTGGCAAGGCTCCCTCAAGGAGCTGGTTCATGCCGATGATTTTGAAAATAAAGGACCCTGAAAATGTAAGGCTGTATTAATTAATGCGGTTATTATAATTATGTCACCCCTTTGCTGCAAAGTAAAAATATCACCCCGGGATAGGTTATAGTTCTCCTGATCTGGCGGTTTTAAAACAGGGAGGTTTAACATGGCTGATAAAGTTAAAGTGGTTGAAGGCATCTGGCCGCGTGCTTCTTACTCTCTTTCGGCCTTTCCCCTTGAAAAAGAAAACATCAAATGTTGCCGGGTTAGCCCGAAGCCCCTGGCCCCGGCATGATGCAAGGAAAACCGCCATCCGGAGGCACTGTTTTTTATCCTGGCTGTGGCTTCGCCGCACCTGCCTCCTTCCGTTTACCCCTGCTCCCTAATGGGAGTATTTTATACCGGATGCAAGATCATTTGGTTAAACTTCTTTGTTTGCACCTTCCGTCCATTTTATGCGAAGCAGCCTTTTTGTCCGTGGTGTGACTTTTACTCGATCATCGATCCTGTATCCTATTATCCATATTATCTTGTCCGTATCCTGAAGGATCGGAATGAAGGGTCTCATGTAGCGGGGTATCTTTTCGTCGACGAAAAAATCCTGCAATTTTTTCGTACCGCCAAGGCCAAGGGGGACGAACCTGTCGCCGGGACAAGGGGACCTGATCTCAAGGGGGAAGTTAACCATATCGGCATCCATTATGGCTTCGCATGGTTCCAGTTTTGCCCAGTGAGCAGTGCCATGAGCCTGTCGAAGGTAGGTCTCTGATGGAAGGTATTCGAGCGAAATGATGACATCGAACGGATCCGCGATCTTATATACACCAGGAACCGAGATGGGGAAACAATAATTGAGATCGCTCTCCCGGGGTTTAACGCGAATGACGAGGTTTTCACCGTATTTTTCAGCTACCATGTTCCCGTGGAGCTCAACTGAAGCTCGCTCTCCGGAACGGGAACACATTCCGATGATTTCCTCGATTTTCTCAAAGCCTATGCCCCACACTTTCCTGGTAAGCTTTTTGATACACATCCTTATAATGCGCCTCCGGACGGCAGGGTAGTGTCGTAAGATGTCCGGAATCTTGACCTTAACAGACCTGGTTTTTCTGTCATAAACAGAGATATTTTCCAGTATTTTTTCCGTGTAGCCGTCGAGGAATTCTTCTTCGTCCCGAACAATTTCCGCCGTTTTGCTGAGTGTTCGGACTATTTGTGGGTTTTCCTCTTTTAAGATCGGTATGACCCGGTGCCTGATCCTGTTTCGCAGAAAAGCCATATCCGTGTTGGAAGAGTCATACCTGAAGGAAATTTTTCTCTCCTTCAAAAAGGAAATAATTTCTTCTCTGCGGCATCTGATAAGGGGACGCACGAAAAGATCATCCCGGACGGGGGGAATCCCTGCCAGGCCGGTTATTCCCGCGCCTCTAACAAGGTTTAGAAGAACTTCTTCCGCCTGATCGTTTGCCGTGTGGCCTGTTGCAATTTTATTTGCCCCCAGGGCACTGGCAGTTTCGGTTAAAAAATGGTATCTTACCTCCCGGGCAGCCATTTCCAGCGAATGCTTATGCCTTGATTTGAAGTTTAAGACATCGGCTTTCTTGATTGTGATAGGAATTCCGAGGGACTCGGCCAGTTCCTTGCTGAATCTGGCATCTTCTTCCGCTTCTTCACCCCTGATGCCATGGTTAAGGTGTGCGGCAAGGAGAGATATGCCAAGACGTGACTGGAGATCTTTTAAAATATGAAGCAGGGCCACCGAATCCGGTCCTCCGGAGAGTGCAACCAGAACCCTGTCGCCGGGCTCGATCATGCTGTACCTCTTAATTGTTTCCAGTACTTTTTCTTTTAGAGATTCGGTAGCCATAATTTTTCTTTTCTGGGGTAATTTTACCGGGAGTAAAAAATGAAAGTGGCTGGAGAATATTATCAAACAATTTGGCTCGATCCTCAAGATGAAACTGTCGTTAATATAATTGATCAGCGATTTTTACCTTTTGAGTTTTCTATTGAGCGTATGAAAACGGTTTATGACGCCGTGCAGGCGATCTCCGAAATGAAGGTGAGAGGCGCGGGCTTAATTGGAGCTACCGCCGGATTCGGCATGTATCTCGCGGGGTTAAACGCTTCTGACAACTGGAAAATTTTTAGAAGACAAATGGTTGAAGCCGCTGACCTGCTGAAAAATGCGAGGCCCACGGCGGTTAATCTTGCATGGGCCGTGGATCGTCAACTTGGAGCACTGGAGCACGCTAAGGACTCGTCGGAGGCCAGGGTTGTTTTGCAGAAAACGGCTCTTGACATAGCCGGCGAAGACAGGGAATCATGCAGGTTGATTGGCGAACACGGGGTTAAGCTTATAGAACAAATAAGCGAAAACAAAGAAGGTGCCCCGGTAAATATTCTCACTCACTGCAATGCCGGCTGGCTTGCCTTTGTCGATTACGGAAGTGCCACAGCCCCAATCTACCTGGCGCACAAAAGGGGTATCAGGATCCACGTCTGGGTGGATGAAACTCGTCCCTGGAACCAGGGATCGCGCCTTACCGCGTGGGAGCTAGCCCAGGAAGGTGTTCCGCACACCATAATTACGGACAATGTAGGTGGTCACCTCATGCAGCGGGGCATGGTGGACATGGTAATAGTGGGCTCAGACAGAACCACCTCTACCGGGGATGTCGCCAACAAGGTGGGTACGTACTTAAAGGCGCTCGCTGCTCGCGACAACGGCATACCTTTCTACGTGGCACTTCCCAGCTCAACCTTCGACTGGAATTTGAAAGACGGCATAGCTGAAATTCCCATCGAGGAAAGATCCGGAAATGAGGTCAAAAAAGTTATGGGCTGGTTGAAAGACAGGTTTGTCGAAGTGTCCATCGCATCTCCAGAAAGCCCCGCCATCAATTACGTCTTTGATGTCACCCCGGCCCGGCTCGTAACCGCCCTGATAACAGAACGGGGTATATGTTCGCCTTCGCCGGAGGGAATTCGAAGTCTATTTCCTGAATTTTCTGGGATATTGCAGTAACGGGGTGACCCCGGAATAGCCCTTGCCTAGTCTCCGGGAATTTCCGGGTTTGAGGAAGGTGCCTGTTTCTTTGCCTGGGACTTTCCCAGCGGTTCCGGAAGGCTCTTTACGCTCCCGTTTTCTTCGCCCGGAATAACATCTTTCCAGTTTTTTCCCTTTATCAAAAGTTGTCCGTTGCGGTTTATCACGGTGTTATCTTCAAGAATGATGAGACCAAATTCTCTTGCTACCTGTGATTTGTACTGGTAATCCATGGATTTCTTTTTAAGGTTGTAATTCAAAATCAGAATTACCATGCTGAAGATGCTCGCAACGCCCAGCAACACTCCACCGGCTATGAGCCCTATTCTTACACTTTTTCCTCCGACTACCCGTATGAAATGCATTATGGAATCAATGTTGTAAAAAACCGCCACTCCGAGCCCGACAAGAACCAGTAAAGCAAGGAAAGGCGCGTGTCTCATGTATTCGAGGAAGTGAAACAACTTGGAGTACTTGCCGCTGGGAACTTTTGTAAAGTCTATGCTTTTTCGCTCTTCCTCTTCCCCCCGACCAAGGTACCTGTTGAAGCCAACGATCACGATTCCAACCAGGAAGGTAACAGCGATGGGAGCAATGAAGGAAATGAGAAAGTACGCTTTCCATGGAAAGGGCGTCTCAACAGGTCCGAACCTGTCGTATCCACTGTCTCCGAGTTGCCACAGCCAGGTGACAAAAAAGATTATTACCTCCAGCCACGCGAGAAAGAAGATATATTTCTTGAGGAGTTCCTTTCTTTCCTTGTCATCGAATAGTGAAGCAAAATTTTTCATTGTGGACTACCGACGGTGCAAAAAGACCTCAATAACCGGGTTGCTTGAATAATTTTGGTAATTTTACCAGCGACAACATAGCAAAGCAAATTATTCAATGTCAACATTTGTTCGGTTGGTGATCGGATTGACTTAAACGGAGCAAGGAATTAGTATGCGGCATAACGAGCTAAAAAAATCGTGCGGGAAGGAGAAATTTTATGGGAGAGAAAGAGGTTATCACGGAAACGAACATGCCGGAGATAGCGCTGGTATCAAGGGGTAAGGTGAGGGATATCTACGACCTGGGAGAATTTTTGCTTCTGGTAGCCACAGACAGGATTTCGGCTTTTGATGTCATAATGCCAACGCCCATACCGGACAAGGGGAAGATACTGACGCAACTGTCCGTGTACTGGTTTCGCAGGTTTCAAGACAGTGTGAAGAATCATCTTGTCTCAAGCGCCGTGGCCGAATACCCTGATGTCTGTCATCAGTACGAGGCACAGCTACGGGGAAGGAGCATGCTGGTAAAAAAGGCCAGGCCGCTGCCGGTAGAGTGTATTGTACGGGGGTATCTGGTCGGATCCGG
>JALXAI010000272.1 GCA_026992215.1 Desulfobacterales bacterium
GAGGACTTACTGTAGCAGGGTCTGTTGCACGAGAGCCATACTTCATGCGCTCATCCTGAAAACCCTCTATCCGCACATAAACATTACGATACTTTACAGGGATATAAGAACATATGGGTTTAACGAATTACTTTACCAGGAAGCCAGGGAAAAAGGGATTACGTTCATAAACTATGATCCCAAGAATCCTCCCGTGGTGACGCAGGTCAGGCTCGGGAAAAGCAAGGCTGTGCGGGTGGAAATCAGGGGAGGCCAGAATTGGTATCCCGGGGACTTGGCGACATCACCCCTGTGTTTTACGGCTGACAGGTTGGTTTTAAGTGAGGCCACGATCCCCACGCCGGATCATGGTGATCTTTCAAAATTGCTCAAACTCCCCCTTTCATCGAGCGGCTTTTTTATGGAAAAACACCTCAAACTCGGTCCTGCCGAAACGCAGATCGAGGGCGTGTACGTATGCGGGCAGGCTCATTACCCCAAAACACCGGCGGAATCAATAACTCAGGCAAAGGCTGTTTCCGCAAAGGCACTGTCGCTACTCTCCGAAGACGTGAGAACCGGCTTTTCCCCCACCGTTTTCGTGAACGCAGGAAGATGCGCCAGGTGTCTTACGTGCGTGAGGGTATGTCCCTACGGGGTGCCCGTATATCAAGGTGGTGAGATATTCATTGATAAGTTGAAGTGCCGGGGATGCGGAATGTGCGTTGCCGAATGTCCGAACAGGGCTATTGAACCGGATGTTACTTCGGATCCCCAGGTTATCAGGGAAATAGAAGTTCTGGCGAGGTAAAAGATGGATTATGCGTGGATTCTCGGAGCGGGGCATTTTGGAGCTCTGGCTGCCAGGAGGATATCGAAAAGGAACGCGGGAAAATCAATTCTTGTTGTTGACGAGGATCATGAAAAACTTCTACAGTTGGAATCGTTGCCGGTGAAGCTTGAGGAGAAAGACGCCCTCGAATTTTTGCTAGAAAACTTTGCGAATCCGCCCGAATGGATTGTTCCGGCGGTTCCGGTTCACGTGGCTTTTGAATGGTTAGTGGAGGAACTGAGAAGGAACGATTTTGAGGTTTCGAGAATCGATGTTCCCCGGGAAGCCGATGGGCAGGTGCCTAATCCTTACAGGATGACGGAAAGTACGTTGTACGCGAGTTTTGCGGATTTCGTATGCCCTGATAACTGCAGCGAACCGGCGGAAATATGTACCAAAACCAGGCAGCCTCGCAAGGGAAACCTTTTCGAGGTAATTGCAAAAATCGAGGTATCAGGCTTTCAGCCCGTGGTGCTCAGGAGTCATCAGCTGGCACCGGGAGTGGGTGGATATACGCCCGATGCGATGAAGGAGGTTTATAATCGTGTTGTTTCGGCCCCCGGCAGGTACCTGGTGGCCACGAGTTGCAGATGCCACGGCGTCATCGATGCCCTGGAATGGAGATAAGGAGACACTGAAAAACCGTGAGAGAATCCGTAGCCGCATCAGAGCAGATCTCGTTGTCGTATCGGACCAAGATGTTCGTAGTTTGCCTTCTTTACTTCGCCGAGGGTGTTCCTTTCGGATTCATCTATAATACCCTTTCTGTTTACTTTCGGTCCTATCACATGAGCCTCAAGTCTATCGGTATGCTGAGCCTTACCGGCCTGGCATGGAGCCTGAAGCTGCTCTGGGCGCCCCTGGTAGACCGTTACGGCAAGAGGTTCTACTGGA
>JALXAI010000273.1 GCA_026992215.1 Desulfobacterales bacterium
ATCAAGGAACTGTATGACAAGAAAGTTATTGGCAAATGGGTTGACAATCCTCCTGGACGAAAGCCTCCCGAAGATTGGGATGGCAAACGCGGGTTAATCATGCCATTCGAAGAGTAATTCACTTCTTCCGCTCAAGACGCAGAGCGGCGATGGCACAATTCAGGGGTTAACAAGCTTAAGAGAATACATACTGAGGAGGAAAAAGATATGCCTAAGGACAATGATAAGGAAATGAGCTGGGGAGATTGGATAAGGGCACAGGATGATCCGATCTATGCCCGGAAAAAACCGGAGGCACTGGATCAGTTCCTTGTTCTGGATTGCAGTTATGCCAACATTGCCGGTTCTTTTGCGGCATCCACGCTGGCTGAACTTGGTGCCGAGGTTATAAGGATTGAGCCGCCCGAGGGAGATCCGGCAAGAACATTTACCCCCTTTGGTTACATGCATAAGGGCACGGGCCTCGGGTACCTGAACGAAGGTCGAAACAAGTTTCACATTACCCTGAATCTGAAGAATGAAGAAGGCCAGGATATATTTAAAAAGCTGGCAAAGAAAGCCGACGTGGTAATCGAAACATTTTTGCCCGGGCAGATGGACGAGTGGGGAATAGGGTACAGGCAGCTCAAGGAGATAAACCCGAAGTTGATCTATTGTGCTATTTATACATACGGGCAATTCGGTCCGAAAGCCAACTGCGGCAAGGCCGACGTTGACGTTGTTGACCAGGCCTACTCGGGAGTAACCTGGGTTAGCGGTGAACCGGTTGAGGACCCGGATAATCCGAAACCATGGGAAGTCCCCACGAAGCAGGGGAACTGGATGGGGTGGTACGCAGGCGGAGCCTGGGCCGCCTTCGGAGTTATGGCTGCTCTTCACTACCGCACAAAAACCGGTATCGGGCAATTCATCGATGTTTCTCCCGCCGAGGCGTTCGGAAGGTGCATCAACTATGGCTTAACCTATTATCAGGGATTCCAGGATGTCATACCGAGGGTTGGAAACTACGACGTCGGTGTTTTCCCCTACACCTATTTCAAGTGCAAGGACGGCTACGTGTTTCTTTCCGGCTTTTCCGATATTAACTGGAAAGCTCTCTGCACCATAATTGATCGTCTGGATCTCCAACAGCAGTACCCGACCATCTTTGATCGTCTAAACCTGGAAAACATGACCAAGATGTATAAGGAAATAGAAAAGTGGACCATGGCCCATACCTACGAAGAGATCTACAATGCTGTTATGGATTATAACAAGAACGTGGGCGAAGGCGTGGTTGTTCCAGGTAAGATCAGTTCTCCTGAAGACACGATTAATGCCGACAACTGGTGGATCAGGAAATCGTTTGAAAAGATAGACGATCCTTACTACGGTGAGTTGACTATAGCCAACCAGGCCTGGAAAATGACCGAGAGTCCACCACGGGTAAAGTGGCTATGTCGGCCACTTGGAGCCGATAATTCCTTTATCTACAACACCAGGCTCGGTTTTGGCGAAGATGATCTTGCCGCACTGAAGAAAAAGGGTGTCATTTAACGGTACTAACCACGGGGGAAGCCGGCCACGGTTTTCCCCCATGGATTTTATTGGGCGTTTTTTTGTTGATGTGAAGAAGACGGGCTGTGCTTAGCGTTTCCGCGGTACCCACTAGTGCTAATATTGGGATCCCGAAAAAAGCTCCCGCTTCTGTTTTCCCGATTAACC
>JALXAI010000274.1 GCA_026992215.1 Desulfobacterales bacterium
TGGTCAAGGGAGTGAAAGAATTGCTGGGAGCAAAAGTAATGGCAACCGATCTGAGGGCCTCCGCTTCGCTGGTACTCGCAGGACTGGCCGCCAGGGGCATCACGGAAGTGAGCAGGGTCTACCACCTCGACAGAGGCTACGACAGGCTTGAAAACAAGCTCTCAGCGCTCGGGGCAAAAATAGAGAGAACCAGAGAATAGCCAGGCACCCCGGGTAGTCGGGTGCGTTTCCAATGCAGCAAGATTTTGCCGATCCCGTCAACCGGGGCTCAAATATATTTAATACCTTGAAATAAACCAAAAAACTCAACCAACAGATGGCTATTCAAAGGACGCTGCCACCGCTTCTTCTGAGTTTCGTCTCGGGAATACTATGCGCAAGGTTCGGACCGAAAATTCAGAACACCATGTTCCCGTTCACCGCATGTGCCGCCCTGGTTGCCGTTATTCTTGTGCAGGGTCTGCGTGGTAAAAAATCAATTGTCACCCCCCTTGTCCTTTTCTTCCTCCTGGGATCAGTCGCTTATAAGGCCTCAAGCCCGGTAATCTCCGACAAAAAGACGCTTACTTCGCTCTATAACACAAGAAACGTGATCTGGACCGGAGAGATCGTATCGTACCCGGAATTTAAAAAATATGGCACAATTTTCGTTCTATCGGTTGAGGCGGCTCAGTTAAAGGGCAAGAAATACGACATAAAGGGGCTCGTTCTGATTAACGTCAAAAAATTAACGAAAAACTGGTGGCCGGGCATAAAAGTTGTTAGTTCTTTCACTCTGAGGGATTTCAGGAATTTTCAAGATCCCGGTTCCTTTGATTACAAAAGCTACATGCGCAGGAAAGGATATATCGGGAAGAGCTACCTGCCATCCGATGGTTTCCTGACCCGGATCGCCAGCCACGAACACCCGTGGGCAAAGACAATAGGCAAAATAAGGAGCCGTTCGTTTTACTTTTTGATGCATAATGTCCCGCGACCCGAAAACGCGATCTTTCCCGCTCTTTTACTCGGGATGAAAAAAGGTATTCCTGAGTACCTTAAAGCGGCTTTCAACCTGACGGGCGTAAGCCACATCCTCGCGATATCCGGCCTCCACCTGGGGCTTCTGGGAGGCATCCTCTATTTTTTATTTTCATACCTGTTTTCCACGTGGGAGTGGGCGATACTGAAGTTTGGGAAAACACGACTCGCCCTCCTGTGCACCCTTCCCTTCGTACTGTTTTACGCGGAAATCACCGGTCTTTCCATTCCAACCAGGAGAGCCGTGTTGATGGTAATGATAACCCTGGTTGCCCTACTGGTGAAAAGATCCCGTGATTTCTGGCAAATACTATCCCTGGCGGCCCTGCTCATACTCATGGATCAACCCGACTCCGTTTTTTCTCCCTCTTTTCAGCTTTCGTTTTGCGCACTGGCCGCGATCGTGTTCCTGACCCCCGAATTCAAAAGGCTCCTTGGACTGGACAACCATGAATTCAAGACAAAATTCATGAAAAGAATTTGTGATGCTTTCTTCGTTTCACTTTCCGCCTGCCTGGGTGTTGCTCCTCTCCTTGCGTATCATTTCCACATGGTTTCGTTTATGGGCATCATAGCAAATCTTTTCGTGATTCCGTTGATCGGCTTTATTGCGCTGCCGCTCGGTTTGCTCGCCATAACAGCAGCTTTCGCCGACCCTTCGCTCGGCTCCGCTATTATCTGGCC
>JALXAI010000275.1 GCA_026992215.1 Desulfobacterales bacterium
GCAGCCGCAACTCAGGTGTCTGTAACGGGGGGCATGCTGGACAGGCCCTTGAAGTGGTTGGAGCAGATGCTGAAATTTACCACGTGCAGCTCCGTAATATTTATCCTGCCAGCCTTTCTTTACCATGTGTTCTCAAGGTTGAATCTTTCGAAGAAATATGGTTGGATGCTGGTCCCTTTGACGGCCTTGCCTTTTTTTATCGCTCTCGTAATAATCATACTCAAGGGTAATGATATTCGCTGGTTTCACAAATTCTTGCTTGGTTATTCTCTAGTACTGGTTTTTTTTGGAGTCGTGTACGGTTTTTTTGAGAAAGACAAAAATGATGAACCGACGCAATGGAGGTCTGTCTATAAGTTGGGTGTAGCCTGGGGACTGGTATCGGTAATAGTTTATGGCGTGTCATCGGGAGGCGGTTTCAGAAACAGCTTGCTTGGAATAGCACCGCTTTTTGTTTTGGGCTCGCTTCAAGTTTACGACATGACTAAATCTGGAAGAATCATATCAGGACTGGGGGAAATCCACGGAGCGATTTTGAGCGTAGTGATGACTGCAATAGTCATCTCGTTTTCCATTGTCAGTGTGCGACTTTCGTACCACAATATTTACAGAGATGTAAGCGTCGGAAAGCTCACGTCAAGGTTTGCCAACCCGAAGCTCAGGGGCATTTATACTACCAGAGAAAAAGTTGAAGTTTTAGAACAGCTGTTAAATTATCTGAATGGGAAAATTCGCCCCGGCAGCTTTTTTCTGGCTTATGATTATATTCCCATGCTTTATTTTCTCACAACTACGCGGCCCTCTTACGGAACAGTGTGGGCGAGAAGCGACTGGCCTCTCCCGGTAAGAACTCTACTCGTGGAAAAAATGGTGCGCGGGAAGAAGTTTCCGAAATACTGTGTTCGGATTCGTGTTATGCCCATTGGTAACTGGGCGGTGAAAGGTACTCCGATCAAGTATTCACCAAGCGATCCACTTAATGCTTTCGTGAAATCAAACTATTGCCTGGAGAAAACTATAGGACCTTTCGAAATATGGAAACAACGCTTGGGTCAATGATTTGTTTTCTCTTCACGATCTCTCAGAAGTAGTTCGGATTCTTCTTTGACTAACCCTGAGTGTTTTGTCGCAATAGTTCTTTGGAGGAATTAATGATTGTTATCATAGATTACGGATTGAGCAATTTAAAATCCATTGTTCGCAAGTTTCACCTGTTGAACCTTTCGGTTCTCGTATCGTCCAGCCCGGAAGATATAAAAAATGCTTCGAAACTCATTCTCCCCGGAGTGGGAGCATTTGCTAAGGGAATGAATAACCTTAAAAAGCTCGGAATAATCCCGGCTATGGAAGAAAAGGTGAGAAAAGAAAAAACGCCTATCCTTGGGATATGTCTGGGAATGCAGCTATTCTCCCTTAAGAGCGAAGAAGGAAACGTCAATGGGCTTGGATGGATAAATTGTGAGACCGTAAAATTCAAATTTGAAAATAGCAAGCTGAAGATTCCTCATATAGGTTGGAATACGCTGGAAATGAAGCGAAAAAGTCCGTTGTTGGAAGGTATTAGCGAGAAGGATTTTTTCTATTTTGTACATTCGTACCATGTGAAATGTGAAGGTGGCGATTGTGCAGTTGCACAGACCCACTACGGACACAATTTCACGTCGGTAATTCAGCGGGAGAACATCTTCGGCACACAGTTTCA
>JALXAI010000276.1 GCA_026992215.1 Desulfobacterales bacterium
TGGAGAACGGTATGATCAATGCCATATTGCTCGAGAAGCTCTTGCCGTATCCGTTCAGCCAGAGCCTGCGTCTCGCTCAACATCTGGTCGTCGACTTCAATATGGCATGAAAAAGCAATGCTATCCGAACTCACGTTCCATGCGTGAATGTAGTGGGCACCTCGTACTCCCGGGATCTTTTCAAGAAAGTGCATCACCTCTTCAATGTCAAGCCCCTTAGGAGTTGCATCCATTAACACGTTACTTGCTTCTTTCAGGATAGACCAGCAGTTTTTCACAATAAAAAGGACAATAAGTACAGAAAGAAGCGGATCGAGCCAGTACCACGGTTTAAAAAGAAGTACGAAACCATTTATGAACACCACGACCGAAGTCAGCAGATCCCCCATCATGTGGAGAAAAGCACCCCTTATGTTCAAGCTGTGCCTGGAATCTTTGTAAAGAAGCCAGGCTGAAAAGCCATTTCCAACTATTCCTACACCGGCGAGCCACATAACAATACTGCCTGAGATAGGCTCGGGGTTCCTGAAACGCTTGTATGCCTCATAAAGGATAAAAAGAACCGCACCCAAAAGGAGTACCACATTCATGAGGGCCGCAAGAACCTCCGCGCGACGATAGCCGAAGGTGGCTCGAGGGGTTGCCCCTTTTTTGCCTATGCGGTAGGCAATATATGAGATGAGAATGGCGGTAAAATCGCTGAAATTATGGGTGGCATCGCTGATCAGGGCCACACTGCCGGCATAGATTCCACCAATCACCTGGGTCACGGGAATGACAAAATTGAGAACCAGGGTAAAAAGAAGCCTCGAACCGCTGGTGTCTTTCATGTTGACGTGGTGGTGTGCTTCCGCATGGCGCTTTACCGGATGAGAATGCTCCAATTGTTCCTCGTCGGTCAAAACGGTATTGTTTTCGCTAGAAGAATCCCTGCTCTCAGCCATTTGAAGTCCCGATACTCTCTATTCGCCCCGTTTTCAGCATTTTGTTCGGATCACTTTCCGTTGCAGAATCTTTCCTTCCTCATTCTCTCACAGCAGATGAAAAAATTCTCTCCTTTTTAGCAACCGCCATCCTTCGAAACCGGGGTTTTGCTTCAACCACTGTTTTGCCCCTTTTGTTCAAGTGATTCCGGAAGAGTCAAAACAAAATCCCATATTTCGTCTCTTACCCTCCTGTAGTGTTCCATGGCTTCTTCTTCGCTCGCGGCACCGGCTGCAAGCTTTGGAGGGTCATCAAAGCCTACGTGAATAACGGCAATCCTTGCGGGAAAAGCAGGACAGGACTTCCGGGCACTGTCGCAAAGGGTTATCACGTAATCAAAATCAATATCCATATCAAGGATATCATCAGTGGACTTTGATTTCTGGCCCGAGATATCGATCCCAAGCTCTGCCATGGCCTGTACTGCTCGGGGATCCACTCCCTTTGGATCAACTCCGGCGGAGTAAGCCTCGATGAAATCACCCTTAAGGGAATTTGTCAGGGCTTCCGCCATCTGGCTCCGGCAGGAATTACCCGTGCAGAGATAAAGAATTCGTATTTTGGGCTTCTTCTCTTCCTTCATGTTTCCGTTACACCACCCTGACAAAAAAGTTAAAGACCCAGCCTTGAGAAGAGGCTCAGAATCCTGGCGTTATCCTCTGAAGGGCTGATCGCCTGCCCGGCAAAAAACACACACCTTGAGCTTCCCTCCCGCTTTCATTTCGGGTTCTCCATCGGCTCAGCCGAGTTGGAACTGGCTCAGGTACTCCTCAAGCTTTCTTTTGTTTTCGTCCGTCAACTCAGGGCACTCCTCAGGGCTTCTTCCACCTTCCGCCATTTGCGTGGCAAATACCATGCACGTGGGCTGGCCACATTTGCGGCAATTTGTTTTCGGAAGAAGCTTCAAGATGTCGATTACTCTCGGCTGAGGAAGCGTGTGGTATATCGGCTCAATCTCGTCTCTTCGCTCCCAGATATCATTTATCTGCTGCTTGAACCATTCCAGGATCCTATCAGCTTCTTTTTCATCTTTAAGGGCGTTTATGGCAATCTCCTTAGGATGAAGCGTGATGAGCTTTCCATGCATCTTAAATGTGACAGACGGAGGATCCTTCGAGAAATTATGTCCTCTCAGCTCAGCGTTCAAATAAGGGAGGACTTCGGTTATGTCCTGGTCCAGGTGCGCAATGCAGTGGACAGACTCGAACCTCGGATTGCACTCGGGCCGAAAAATTTCCTTTCTGTAGCTTTTAAGCAACACGGGGCACACCCCCTTCCATGAAATCATTATAGCAGATTCCCCGGTTTACCACATCCGGGGAACCGGATTATTTTACGCGCAACAAACACTCCCCGCAGCCCCGGCCTCTGCCTTTGTCATTTTTCCGGCGGTTTTAACGGTTTCTTTAACCTTCTCGATTTCCTCGCGCTTGAGGTTGAAATCCTTGTTTTTTTCAATCCCGGGATCTTTAGTTAAAACCACATAAGCTGTCATCGGGATCTTCAGGTGATCCAGAATAGCCCTGGAACATCCAATTTCGCACCCGTCTATCACCACGAGCTTATCCACATCTTTCGCGGACTGAACAAAGCCACTCAGGTGCCCTCCTATTCCGGCAAGGCAGAACATCTTCCCGTAGCCTTCCCGGGTTAGTTCCACCGCTGCCTGGTTGGCGAGCTGACCGACATTGGAGCCGCCGGAGCACGAAAGGATCATGGTCACTCCATTTTGTTCTGTCCCGGATTCACAGCACTTCTCACCCATTTTTACCCCTCCCTTTGTTAACTCCATCTATGCTGCATTATTTTTTCAACCACTGAAGAACTTCCTCTTTCTTGGGAATCTTTCCAACACTTTTCACCTCGCCGTCTATGACAACGGCCGGTGTTCCGAAGACCCCATAGTTCGCAATTTCCATGGTATCTTTTACTTTCTCCACATTTGCCTGCACACCTGCTTCCTGAAGTGCCTCTTTAACCACTTTCTCGGTTTGCTGACATTTCGGACAACCGGGTCCTAAGATTTTCACTTCCATTTCCTTTCCCTCCTTTTCCATCAAAGTTGCTGCTTCTGCGACACATATTTTTCTATGTGCTCTTTAATCTTGTTTTTGGGCGGAACTCTACCTACGGCAACAATACTCCCGCCGACAATAAGTGCCGGCGTTCCCATAATGCCCATCTCGCCAATTTTTAGGGGATCCCGGATATGCTCCACGGCAAGCGGAGTTGCAAGTTTCGAGAGAACTTCCATAACGTCCCTCTCCAGCCTGTCACACTGGGCACATCCCGGACCCACTATCGTAATATCCGCTCCGGCATCATCGCTTTCATCAACAGGTTCTCCTACAAACTTCTTATATTCTCTCAAAAAAGCCCTGCCATATTCTTCTCTGACGCGCTCAGGGATATAGTTCTTCTGTTTGAGTTTATCCAAAAGAACTTTCTTGATCTCTTCATCAGGTTTACCTTTAAACGATTCCGCAATTTCGCCTAAGACCGTATTAAGCCCCCGTATTCCAACCGTACGCTTCCCCACCTTTATCTGTTTCACCTTTTCCCCTACCATTATCCAATCTCTCTATGCCCTTCGCTCACTCCAGAATTGAAGATTTGCCAAAACCCCTTGAATCTCTGCGTCGTGCTCCAGCCAGTGTCTCAGGCTCCCCAGAAGCGTCGCCGCGTAAGGGCTGCTTCTGCCATCTGAGAGCCTGTAATAAACCCACGGGCCATCTTTCCTCGAGTCCGCCAGGCCCGCATTTTCGAGAACTTTTAAATGCTTTGATACGGTGGGCTGAGCGATTCCAAGCATCTTTTTTATGTCGCATACACACAACTCCTGGCGCTGGAGCAACTTTAAAATTTTTAAACGATTCGGGTCCGAGAGCGCCTTCATAACTCTGATAAACTTCTTCATATCACCTTTATATTACTTTGAAGAAATATAACTGGTTCATATCTCCCGATCAAGTTATTTCCTTCGCCTTTCGTATAGTTCACCGGGATCCCGCTCAAACATCGGCTATTTTACTAAATAAGACTGCTTTTCTTAATGTCACGGGCACACGCGACAGGCCTTCCTGTTTCCGGTTGACGCATATTTCCCGGCCCTGTTATATTGAAATAAAGTGATCTATCAACTTGCATTCTTTTCAACGTATTTACAAAAACTTCGGGGATACGCTCATGAGAATGAAGAAGGCTGTCATCACATTGACCACTTCCGAAGTGCAGGAAGTGCTCAGAATCGCCATGGATAACGAAGAACAGAAGGCTCTCCGGTTCATAAAGGAAACCCTGTGCAAGCGGGTCAAAGAGGCCATAGAGAGCCGTTGAGTACCGATTTTTGAGGCCAGTTACGGCCCTTCCCAAAAGGAACCTTTCATTAAAAAATAATCTTATCATTCGTGTTCTCACTGAGCACTGCTCCACGTGGTTATGGAAGCACGCCTTCCCTTCCCGGGAAGGCGGCTTTCATTTAAAACAACCCTAGCTCATGTAAGCTCCAAACAAGATCCCGGAAATTGTAGCCATGATCACTACAAGGGTTACGTATATAACGGTTTTCTTGGTTCCCATCACGCTTCTGATAACAAGCATGTTGGGTAAGCTGAGGGCGGGTCCCGCCAGAAGAAGCGCAAGCGCCGGCCCCATCCCCATACCTGATCCTATGAGACCCTGCAAAATAGGAACTTCGGTAAGGGTGGCGAAGTACATAAAGGCACCCACTATGGATGCAAAGAAATTAGCCGCAAGGGAATTGCCTCCCACCAGGCTGCTTACGTAATGGGAAGGAATAATTCCTTCGTGCCCGGGTCTTCCGAGGAGTATCCCCGCTGCAAGAACACCCGCAAAAAGAAGTGGCATAATCAACTTCGTAAACTCCCAGGTGCTTAGGAACCACTCTTCCGTTTCACCCCTGGTGGTAGTTATCATCCAAGTTACCCCGATAATGCCCGCAGAAAAGGCGATCAAGGGCTCATGCGGGAAAACAAAAGCAAGCACCGCTACCACTCCCGCGGAAACCCCAACCTTGTATGCTTTTACGTTGAACCACTTGATCAAAAGTACACCAAGAAGAGCCGCAAAGGCACTTGTAAGCCACCACTTTACCCCGTAAATCGCATTCCAGATTCCGACCGGTGAGGATGATTTCCCCCACGTGGCGAAAATCAGGATACCAACGAGAGAGCCAATATAAACTACCGTTTGCCACAGAGGGCGACCTCCTTCCTCTTCCGGCAGATGCATCGCCGCCTCTGCCTTTGCCTGCTCTTCTTCCCTGAAAATAAAGTGCATGATAAGACCTATTACGATACTGAAGACAATCGCCCCGATGGCTCGGGCTATACCGAGCTGAAGTCCGAGAACTCGTGCAGTGAGGACTATCGCAAGGATGTTAATAGCAGGTCCCGAGTAAAGAAAGGCAACCGCGGGTCCCAGCCCTGCCCCTCTTTTCCAGATACTGGCAAAAAGAGGAAGCACTGTGCAGGAACACACCGCCAGGATGCTTCCCGACACCGACGCCACCCCGTACGCCAGCACTTTTTTGGCTCCGGCCCCGAGATACTTCATAACGGCAGCCTGGGAGATAAAACAAGCAATGGCACCAGCTATGAAAAACGCAGGGACAAGACATAGCAGAACATGTTCCTGGGCGTACCATTTTGCCAGCGCAAGCGCTTCTATAACAGCATTAGTGAAACGAGGGTTATTGATGGGCAACCAGAAAAATATAAGAAAGGTTCCAACAATCAGTGACAACGGCTTCCATATACTTTTCCAGTCTATGAGACTTGGTTGTTCTTCATCTGCATGGTTTTCTGCATGGTTCATAGAAGCATCCCCCTGGATTGTTTTTGCCCCGGTATCGGCCATTTTAACACCTCCTTACGAAAGAATATAGGTCATTAACTGACTTCAAGAAGGCCCGTTCTAAAGGTACCTCCAACCCCGTCTTGATATCAACGCGGCCTTTTGCAATTACTATAATGCCATGTAGCAATATAGTCAAGAGAAAAAAATTACCTTGCGCAGATTTTTTCGCGGTCAAGTTCGGGAAGTTTCTTGATGAGGTCTTCTATTTCGGGGTCGTCCTCAAGCCAGTGTCTCAAGTTTCCAAGAAGCGCCGAAGCGTATGGGTTACTGCTGCCATCTGACAGACGGTAATTCACCCATAGACCATCCTTTGTGTATGTTACAAGCCCGGCATCGTCCAGAATCTTCAAGTGCTTCGATACCGTCGGTTGAGCAAGCCCCACCGCCGCCTGTATCTCGCAAACACAGAGATCACGCCTCTGAAGAAGCTTTAGAATCTTCACCCGGTTAGGGTCGGAAAGAGCTTTCATTACCTTTATAAATGCTTTCATACCGAAACTCCTTACATTTCTGAAGGAGAATATATCTAAAAGCCATGTCGTGTCAAGAGGTTTTAGGGTAGATTAGACAGGTAAAAAGGTCCCTTGCGGCTCCTGCATGTTTTCAATTCACCCCGCGCACGATCCCGGCTTGGGTGCGGCGCCTCAGTGAGAACTCTTCTTCATCCGGTTATAATAGCCCACGTGCTGGTTCTTCCAGGAAAATTTTTTCACCGCTTGTTGGTTTCCGGCTTCCGTGTCATGACCCCCAGCGGCATTTTACGGTTGACAGTCCCTGTATAGCTATGAAATCATAGAAATAAGCACCACCCCCGGGGGTAAAAATCTCACTTTACCTTCACCTTTTGGTTGTCGAAAAACATTACAATCATACACTGCTATTGCTTACCTGGCCCGACAGGTATTTCGCAGCAAATGAGGTGAATCAAATGAAAAAAATTCTATTGCTCGTTCTTGTTATTCTCCTGTCAGTCTCGATGCCCGTCACCACGCATTCCCAGACAAGCAGGCCTATAGAGCCTGACTGCTGTTTTTTGATTTACGGCACCGGGCGCTGGCTTGGATGGGCGGCATCGCTGCTGGAATACACGCGCATAAGGACCCGTCCCGTGGTCTACGACCAGGCGATCGTCGATTGTCTCAACAAGGTTAACCAGAGCCTGGAAGCCACCAACTGGCAGTGCGGAAGCGCCCTGGAAGCCTGGCCTGACTGGCGTTACAAGCAACGATGGATTAATCTTCAAATAAGCAAGTTGAGAACTCCTTCGACGGGTTTAGTGTCTCACCACGACAACCGGAATCAGGTATGGCGCCAGATTGAGCAGGCTTACCATTCCTGGGCGAACGATCTCTCGGTACAGCGTTTCAACGGAGAGACCTTGAAACAGGTAACGTGTTCAACGTGTTACTTCAAACTGGGTTTTGATACCGCCTATGCCGGACAGGCCTTTCGGCAGGCGGATGAGTCCTTCAAATTCGGAAATTACGAAAGGGGAGAAGAACAGCTTCAAAGGGCTAAAAGTTATCTTGGGCGTGCCCTGGAAGATCTCAGAGCATACTACGCCATCCAGAGGCGCATTTCTTTTTCCATACGGTGTGTCGATTTAAGCGCCCTACATCTCGGATCCCGCATTAACCGTATCACAAATTCCGCCCTGAACAAGTATAACTACCGTGTTTACATGGATGATGCCCTCCGTCTCTCCGATGAGATCGCAGATACTTTACGACATGGATGTCTCCTTGCCGCCGGTGACAGCCAGGGCAGCGATAACGGATTCGAATCAGGGGGAAACGGCAGTGGATATTCCGGGACGTACTACGGAAGTGGCAATGGCGAAAGGGGGCTGTGGCAAATTTTGCGAAGACGCCAGTACGGTGCTCCGCCCAACTGTTACGAGTTTTTCATAGCATATGTTGGCGGAAACAGGGTGTCTTCTCCCGGCGTTCTGACGCCACTGGCAATCAGAGAAGGCTGGGAAATTGACAACGAGCTTGGGTCGGGCTCCGGACCCGGCGGAACATGGCTTCATTTCTCGGCAGCTTCATCACGGACAAACCAGCTCAGTTCATACGGGGGAGACCTTTATGGTTGCAGGAACAGTCTAAACAGAGGCGCCCAGGGTACCCCCGATTATTCCAACGGGACGACAGGGGGTGGGGCCGGGAACAGCGCCGGCTTGCCAGTTCGCAGACCTCCCTCAAGGCGGAGTTTCGCCGGCAAATGGAATACAAACTGGGGCACGATGATCCTGGATGCCGGTGGAAACGGCACCTACACTCATGATAAGGGAAGAATAAGAGGAAACGTTCACGGAGGAGTCCTTACCGGTACATGGTCGGAAGCTCCTTCGTATAAACCACCAAAAGACGCCGGTGACGTGGAATTCACCCTTTCGGCAGACGGAAATAGCTTCACGGGGAAGTGGCGCTACGGCCATTCGGGAAACTGGCATTATGACTGGCGAGGACAGCGTATTGAATAATGGCCAATAAAAAACGTAACAATAGACCTCCCCGGAATTAAGCCCGGGCACCAGAAACCCGGAAACCGAATCCATACACATTCGCGCTCGTGCACGTGATATCACTATTTCGTGTCATCTTTTAGGCTTTTTGATACGTAAAGGAGAAGCACCCATGTTTCACAGTTACCTTGAACACAGAACGTTTTTCCTCTGTTGCTTTTGCCTTACCCTGGTTTTGCTTATCCCATGCGCTAATGGCTTTGGAGCCACAAGGGTGGGAAAGTACCCCACGGCTGCCAAAACCCCAGGGAACCAGGTTATTGTCATACCGGAGGCCGAGGTTAGAGCTCTGGAATGCATAAGGGACTGCGTGCACCGTAACCAGATGGTAGCAGTGGGCTACGAGGTAATCGAAGCGGATTGCAGGCGAGAGTGTGAATTTAAAGAGGCTCTAACACTGCTGCACTCACCGGACGCAAAGGAGAGGATAAGGGGCGTGGAAAAGCTAGACCGGCTGGGTGACAGGCAAGCAGTACCTCACTTAATCAGGGCTTTGAAAAAGGAATTCGATGAACGCACCGGTCTCTTCGCATGGATCATACCGGCTCTCGGACACTTGAAGGATCCTGAAGCCGTACCTGTGCTTGTTGAGGCTCTTAAGATACGGGACGAAGACTGGCTCGGCAGAGAAAAAGCGGCCGTTGCCCTGGGAGAGATCAGGGACCCTTCAGCTATCCCCGCACTCATCAACGCGTCAGAGAGCTACGAAACGCGGCAGGCGAGCATTGAGGCCCTGGCAGGTTTCAGGGATAAACGGGTAGTCCCGGTTTTGCTCACAGCACTGGTTCCTGAAGAAGATATGGAAACGAGAGATGCGGCGATTGCAGGGTTACGTCGTCTCGGAAAACTCGCCGTTCCCGAACTCATAAAGGCCTTCTCACGCTACTCCCCGGAACATCCGGAAACGATGCGCAGGGTCTGGCTTTGCGAGCTTCTGGCTGAAAGTGGCGATGAGGAGGCCATAAAAAGGCTTCGAGAGAGCCTGAACGACCCGGACAAAGCCGTGCGAAACTGCGTCTCAGAACATCTTCAAGGTAAGTAAACTCACCGCTCGTCGCAAAATGCCGGCATTGCAACAGGACTTGTTAAGGCAAATTCCCCTTGTATAACAACAGCGTTGATCCTACTGTGGACATTGGTATAATTTTAAGTGCACGTACAAAAGGCGGCTGGGTTTCAAGCTGACACTCGAGAAAAACACGCGGGGAGAAAAACCATGAAAGTATTGAATCTTTACCACAGTACCACGGGTAACACCGCCAGGGTTGCGGAAACGATAAACAAGGCCGTGAGAGAACTCGGCCACGAGATTGACGCCGTTAAGGTCAGCAAAGACCTGGAAGCGGACCTGTTAAGTTACGATGTTATTTTCGCTGGATCCGGCGTATACCAGTGGCTGCCAGGCAAGCCAATGATCGAGTTTATCACCAGGATTAGAAAACATTACGTTGACGCCGGTGAAATAATTCCCTGTGCACCCAGGCGAAAGGGCAGGAAAGCCATTATTTATTGCACTTACGGTGGTGCACACACGGGGGTAAACGAGGCGATTCCTGCCGTAAAATTTATGGGACAGCTGTTTGACCACCTCGGTATAGAAGTAGTGGATGAATGGTACGTGGTGGGCGAATACCATCCCGAAAAATACAGGGCCTTTTCAACCACTGGGCGCCTCGGGGACATAACCGGAAGACCAAACGAGCATGACCTCCGGGAAGTGGCAGAAAAAGTAACCGGCATTTTAAGGGTTTAAGTCCCCAGGGAGGAATTTGAGTCTTTTAGTCTACTTGAAATCTTTCTCTGAGCCGCGCCGAAAGCTGTTTCGTTAGGCCGAAAGCTTTTTCCACCGTTTTCTCCTTGTCCGGATTTACCAGGCAGCACGTGGCAGGCGAAAGCAGGCTGCGGGAGACAAGAAATTCGAGATCTATTCCCTTCGAGGCCAGGGTTTCCCACTGAGACACAAGCATTGTTTCCAGTGAATCAAGGCTCTCTTTCTGGAAAGGTTCCACGTTGGTAGGAACAATACCCCATACCAGCACTCCACCTCTATCCAGAAAATCTTTTATGGCACCCGAATACGATATGAAAATATCGCCATTGGTGTACACGTCCATTGACAGGATATCGAGATCCAGGCTGAGAAGGAAATCCCAGTCCGGGTTACCGCACAGGTGCACACCTCTTGGCCTGTCAATCATTGAAAAGAAAGCTTCCATGTCACGGTGCGCCACAAGATCCCCATATCCGGACAGTGCACTAAACACGAATTGCAGACCGGGTTCATCCACGAACATGAAGGCGTTGGCGTTCAGCTTTTTGAGCCGAGCCAGCTGCACGTTCACTCGCTTTGCCATGAACTCGAGGAGAAACGGTCGCACGGTGTCATCAAATATAATGGGTCTCTTGTTCTCGTCCAGCACGTTAAACCCGAAACTTATCGGTCCTTCGAGTTGCCCCCGAATAGCGGGCCTGTCATCCAGCTTCAGTTTCAAAAACTTGTGGTAAACAGCGGAATACTGCTCGCTAATGTCAAAATATTCCGGTTCCTCCATGTGTGCCAGGGTTTCTTCGAATTCCCCGATGAACTTTTCCATGGAAAAGCGAAGTGTCCTTTCTTCCAGATCAAGCAGAATCCCCGGAAAGTGCTCGGACGCCTGAACGTACATATCTTCGTAATAGTTCAGGTTCGGCAACTGCGGCCAGAAGGGTATGTCCATGGAAAGAGCCTTCTCCAGTGCCCTGTCAATGTCAGTATGAGGCATCACTCCCATGGCCGTGGTTAAAAGCTTTCCAGGCAAACTCATTGTACTCCACCTTTTCCTTTTCCCGCATGCTTTCCGGCATCAGCGGGTAAAGAAGACGATTCTTAAGATACCCTGGTAACCGGGGCAGCAAGTTGTGACCGGTATTCAATAACATGAAAATGGATTTATAAAGAGTAAAACTACTTTGGCATCACCCATAACGTACTGCCCGGTCAGCACGAGTAACCCCGATTTATTGCTCTCAAAAAGGGTTAAATCCCTCGGTAGCTCTTACGGTAACCGAAACCGGGGAACGACCCGGGTATTGCTCCAAAAAGTCATATCGGCGGCGCAATGGTAACAAGGACCCTCATGTCGGTGGTAGCCCTTACCCCGTGTGGCTCGCTTATTTCAGATATAAGAATGTCACCTGTCTTCGCGGGGATGGTGGCTCCGCCTTCCGCCAGAAACTCGCCTTCTCCTTCCAGCACAACTATGCTAAGCTGTCCTTCGATGTCGTGAGAATGCACCGGCAACTCCTGGCCGGGCTTAAAATTGAAATTTATTATCTTGAAATAAGGCGAATCGTGCACCAGTAATCTCTTGAAAGATTTCTCGCCAAACGTTCCTTCCTTGAAAAGCTCCATCTTCTTCATCTTGTTTTCCCCTGACTGATTAAGTGTTCAAGCAAAACTTCCATCCCCATTCTTCTTATTTTAGCATGCGCCAGGAAAGATCCCTTGACTCACGTCAAGAAACCTACCAAATCCGGAACATTTTTCTATGACGGTGTCTGTAAGTATAAATCGCCTCGCAATATGAAGATCATAACATAGAAAGGGAGAAAACATGAAGGCCTTGGGAAAGATAATTACCGTCACGGTCATCGCTTTCGTGGCGATTAGTTTAGTCCTGCACGATACCGCCGTCTCACGTGCTGAAGAGCAGCCACTGAAAAGTATTGCAAGGAGTAACACAGGGTTTTGTTTTGACCTGTATTCCAGGCTCAAGCAACAAAAAGGCAACCTTTTTTTCTCTCCCTACAGCATATCCGTCGCTCTCGCAATGACATATGCAGGTGCCAGGGGCAATACACGAAAAGAGATGGCCGAAGTGCTTCATTTTCCTACGGACGATATGGAAATTAACGAAGGATTCCTTCTTTTGCAAAAGCATTTCAAACAGCTTGAAGATCAAGGAGCTATTCAGATCCACGTAGCCAACGCGATCTGGTGCCAGAAGGGAGAAAAAATTCTTCGAACCTTTCTTGATACTCTCCTGCATTATTATGACTCAAGACCTTTTCTGGTCGATTTCAGGAGTAACACCGAGGCTGCGAGAAATAGAATCAACTCCTGGGTGGAAAAGAAAACGGAAAACAGGATCAAAAACCTGATCCCCCGGGGTGCTTTGACACCTTTTTCCAGGCTGGTTTTAACCAATGCAATCTATTTTAAAGGAAAATGGGCAGAGGAGTTTAAAAAAGAAAACACGAAGAAACAAAAGTTTTTCACGACTCCTGGTCACTACGTATTTGTCCCCATGATGTACCGGGAAGCCCGCTTCAGGATGATCCGCTATCCCACATTCCGGGTAATCGAACTGCCGTACGTGGGAAACTCTTTATCGATGTTGATATTCCTTCCCGAGAAAGTAGACGGTCTTAAGACCCTGGAAAAATCGCTAAACGAAGATACTTTTACAAAGTTTGCAAGCGCCCTGCGTCAGTCTCCGAAAATGAAGGTGCGTGTTTATATTCCTAAATTTAGCATGACATCCGGGTTTTGTCTTTCGAAGACGCTGAGAAATCTTGGTATGAAAAACGCATTTTCAGGAGCGGATTTCTCCGGGATTAACGGAAAGAAGAACCTCTTTTTGAGCAGCGTCGTTCACAAGGCTTTTGTTGACGTCAATGAAGAAGGAACAGAGGCAGCTGCAGCCACCGGCGTGATGATTTCCATGACGGCCGCCATCTTCAGGCCGATCCCCGTATTCCGGGCCGACCATCCGTTTATATTCGTGATTCAGGATAATTATTCCGGTAGTATCCTTTTCATGGGAAGAGTTCAAAACCCCGGAAATTAGCGGGATACGTGGCCAGAACTTCAATCTTTTATAACGCTCTTAACAACGGAAGAAAGTTCTTCCAGGTCAAAGGGCTTTTGTATAAAACCGTTACATCCCTGCTCCATGATTTCGCGGGCTTCCCCGTCGACACTGTAGCCGCTGGAAAGAAGAACCTTTACGTCTGGCCTTACCTGCCTTATGTACCTGAAAACCTCTTCCCCGTTTACCTCGGGCATTATCATATCCAGAATCACCATGTCGATACCCCGGCCATCCCGCTGGAAGACCTTTATGGCCTCTTTCCCTCCCTTGGCAGTAACTACAGTATATCCAAGCTTTGAAAGCATCCTCTCTCCCACCTTCAAGATCATTTCCTCATCGTCGACAAGCAAAATTGTTCCTTTTCCGCGTACCATCTTTCCCTGGGCTCCTTTCTTATAAACCGCACGTTTATCAGATGCCGGCAAATAGATCGTAAGGGTTGTCCCCTTGCCGGGTTTGCTCCACACATCGATTATTCCGCCATGATTCCTGACAATGCCGTAGGCTGAAGCAAGTCCAAGTCCCACCCCTTTCCCCTTTTCCTTTGTGGTGAAAAACGGCTCGAATATCCTCTGCCTGGTTGCTTCATCCATACCCACACCGGTGTCCCTAACGGATATCTTGACATACTTGCCGGGTCTAATGCCGTATGGCCTTACCGTGTTCTCATCCAGCTCCACATTTTCGGTCTTGACGAAGAGGTCCCCTCTCCCATCGGGCATGGCCTGCCAGGCGTTAACATACACATTCATCAACACCTGTTCTATCTGATTACGATCAACTTCCACCGTCCACAGGGGGGTTGCAAATTCGGTATGAACGTTAATTTCCTTCTTGGCACGCTGAAACAGCATGCTTTGCTTTTCTACTACATCGTTGAGGTCGGTAGGCTTGATCTGGTATTTTCCTCCCCTTGCAAATCCAAGGAGCTGTTTGGTTAAATTGGATCCCTGTTTTACATATTCATCCATGTCTTTCAGGGCTTCGTAGTAAGGATGTCCCGGGTCAGTTTCGGCGAGCATCAGGGAGATATTCCCCTGAATACCCATCAGTAAGTTGTTAAAATCATGCGCGATGCCACCCGCCAGGTTTCCGATGGCCTTCATTCTCTGATCGGCATGAAACGTGGCTTCCCATCTTTTCCTCTCCGTAATATCAACGAGGCTGATCACAATGGAATTGGTGTCGTACGCACCAAGGTCAATAATTGCCGCACTCAAAATGACTTCCAGTTCTCTACCGTCCTTGGTCAGCCTTTTTGTTTCAAAGCGTATGGGTCTTGAAGACGAGATCAGTTCTTCAAATTTCTCCCTGGCTTTTTCCCGTTCGCCATCAGCTATGAAGGGCACTTCCTCCCTTTGAAGATCCTCGATCTCCCAGCCAAAAACCCTTGTAAAAGCAGGGTTAACGTACTGGACCTTTCCGTTGCTGTCACACAAAATGATCGGCTCAGGCACCGCTTCGATAATCCTCCTGATTCTTTCTTCGCTCTTGATCAACGCTTCCTCGACCCTCTTGCGCCTGGTTATATCCACGCCGACTTCAAGCACTCCAACAATCTTCCCGGATCTGTCTCGAAGTGGGGTTGCCACGATCTGGTGCCAGCTTTTATTTCCATTGGCATCAACAACGAGTTTTTCCATTTCCGCCTTTTCTACTTTTCCGCTCAAAATATCCGTCACCGGGCAGTCAGAACAAACTTCGTCGCTGTTTTGGAGGCTCTTATAACAAATTGAATTTCTGTTAATTTTAAAAAGATCCCTCACAACATGATTGGCCCACACAATTTTATAGTCCGAAGAGATGACAACAAGCGAGACTCCTATGCTTTTCGTTACCGCCTCGAGCTTTTCTTTTTCCTGCAATAGCTCCCATGTTCTCTCTTCGAGCTCGGAGTCCCTTTTTACGATAGCTGCTATCATTTCCTGGAAAGAGTGGACAATGATACCGATGTCGTTGGGAGGGACGGATTGGCTCAAGCCCTGGATTTTTTCAAGCAGGTGATTTAAGTCAACTTTTCCGTATGATTTGATCACGTCACAGGTTTTCTTGATAGGAGAAAACACCCATCTCTGCAACAGCACCACGTAGATAAATCCACTGACCATCAACACAAGAAGCGTAATCCCGGTGTAGGACAGAACGTCTTTTATCAATTCAAAATGGGCAAACTTCTTTGTTAATCCTACCCGTGCTACTCCCAGAAATGTTGATCCTACCCTTAAGGGACACAGGAACTCAACGAGGTCCTTTCCGGAGTTCTGCACAACGATTTTCCCGGGCGCCATCTTTTCAAACCTGGCCACGTTTTCCATGTAGCCCGGGTACCTTTCACCTATGTATTCAACTACCGCACCGTCAGCCGTATAAATGGCAATATAGGAAATTTCCCTCCCTTTTTGATACATGTACTGCAACAGTGATGGAATTTTGTCATAGGCGAGGGTATTTACGACAGGATCAACGGCAGAGTTCCGCAACATCTCGATAATGATACCCCCGTATTCGTTAAGTCGCTTACTTACGGTTTCTTCGCCCTTAATAACCTGGTAGGAAACAAGCATCACCGCAAGGAAAAGTACGAATACGACATGTATCGCTATCAGGCGTTCAAAGATAGATTTCCTGTGCTTTGTGGTCATTGCTCAACCTTTGCAAGGCTTTTCAGAGGGTAGACCGCGGGCCTGTCAGCCAGATTGAGCGGCCATATCGTGTGCCTGCGCCCGTTTTGAATTTGTATTACAGCCATCTTTTTAGCAATATTCATTCCACGGGCGTCAAATTTTATCCTTCCGAAAACGGTTTCGCAATCCATGGAGCGAATATTCTCGAGGACCTCACTGGCATCAAGCTTCCGGCATTTCTGCAAGGCGACCTGGTACACAACTCCGCAGGCTGATGACTGAACGTTCTGGTAGGTTGGATGATGACCATACTTCTGAATAAATGCCTCTACATATCTCCTGGTGTTGCCAAAAACAGGACAATTGTAGTTACTTTGCTCCACCCACTGGGTCACCCCCATCATGTTTTCGGCATATTTTCCCAGCTTTTCCAGGTAAAGTTCCTGGGTGGGACCAAGAGTCATTACCACGGCTTTGGGAGTAAACTTGCATTCGGATACCAGCTGAGATGTAAAGCTTATCGAATCCTGCAAATGCCCGCTGAATACCACAAGGTCGGGCCTGGTTTTCTCTATCTCCGCCAGAACCAACGAGTAGTCCTGGCAATTCAGCGGATGAACACCGTAGTACACTTCCTTGAAGCCTATCTTGGCAGCCCATAACCTCGCTCCCTTTCCCACGCTTCTTGAAAAAAGCCTGTCCTTAACAATCAATGCATACGTGGTAGGGGTTGGTTTTTGCAAGCACATCATTTCAAAAAAGCTCTTCATATAAAAGCTTGCTGAGGTCAGAACCGCAAAAGTAAAGTGTGGATTTCTCGTGAATATTATTTCCGACGCACCACACCCTTCAACCATGATTACACCATAGTTTTCAGAGGTTTCGCTCGCCACAAGAGTCAGGCTGCTGGAAAAGGGGCCGAGAAGAAAATCCACGCGGCGGTTCACGATAAGATCCCTCACGTTTTGCCTTACTTTTTCGGAATCACTTCTGTCATCCAGAAATATAATCTCAACCGGATACCTTCGATTCCCCACTTTTATCCCGCCCCGAGCATTTACCCAGTCTTTCCAGAACTCATAGCCTTCCCTGGTTCGTCTGCCTTCAACTGCAAACCGGCCACTCAGGCTTACTGATGTCCCAAAAACAATGCTCTTTCTGTCCTTTTTAACCGGAATTGGCCTCAGTTCAGGAACCGAAACAGTATTCAGTACAAGTGGCTTTCCCCGTTTTTTTTCTTTTTTCCACCAAACGGGAGTGAGGGCAAGCACGATGGCCAATGCGGTAATCAGTATTGAAAGTACTATGTAAAAAAACTTCTTCACTTTTATATCCCCCCGGGAGAGGCAAGTGCTGCTTTTAGTAAAATATAAAACAGGCAAGCAAAAAATCTCAACTAAACCTTCGGTGCCTGGCTCACCGCCCGACAACCGAAAGCTAGCGCCACGGCTCTTTCCCCCTCCGGGTTTTATAAAACACCAGGAAATCAGAGCTGAAGGGCAATGCTCCCGGTGCCCAGAGTAAATACAGTGAACCCGGAAGAGGATTGCTTAACAATGGTTGGAGATGTGGTCTTTTCAACGACAGGTGTTCCCACACCTGGATAGGATCAAATTCTTGTAACAATCGACTTTGCAAGACCAGCCGGGAGGAACAATGGTGGTAGAGGTATATTCGACAATAATGGCCGGACCCTGCAGGAAATTTCCGAAACCAAGCTTTTCCCGGTCAAGCACGATCGTTTTCTGGGGATTATCATCATCGAAATAAACCTCCCGCTCACCAATATAAGCTTCCGGCACAATTTTTTCTGTTTTAGACTGCTCTTTTTTAAACCCAGGCTTCTCGGGCTTTCCCCTGCATCTCAGCCTCACGTTTACAATTTCCGTTTCCCTGTCCGCTTTCCTGTACCCGAACAGCCTTTCGTGATAGTCATGGAAAATATCCGCGAAATTTTCACGAAACGGCACCATAATTTCGTGAGACTGACCTGCATAACGCATATCAACAAGAGGCTCAAAAACTACATCCTGTGGTTTTATTCCTTCGTCACAAAGTTCCGACGCTCCCCTTTGCTTGAGTTCGTCAAATATTAAAGAAATCTCCTCTGAAGAAGTTTTATCGCTTTTAATCATCACCGTTCTGGAATAATCTTTCGTTACGTCCGCCATAAGCATTCCCAGGGCCGACAGCACCCCTGGATTTTCCGGTATCAGCACGGTGGAGATTGACAGGTTGCCTGCGAGGAAAGGAGCATGGAGTCCCCCGGCACCCCCGAAAGCCACGAGAACGAATTCCTCCGGGTTTTCACCCTTCTCCACCGATATCACCCTTATTGCCCTTTCCATGGTGGCGTTTGCGACCGACAGGACTCCTTTTGCAAGTTCAACCGGTGTCATCCCGGACTCCCTCGCCATTTTCTCGAAAAAGGGCCTAACTTTTTTCTCCGAGAGCTTCATTTTGCCTCCAAGAAAATGCCCCGGTACCAGTCGACCCAGAAAGAGATTGGCATCCGTGACCGTTATATCTTTTCCGCCCCGCTCATAACATATCGGTCCCGGATAAGCGCCGGCACTTCTCGGGCCGACCTTCAGCGATCCCCCCCGATCAAGAAAGGCCATGGAGCCACCACCGGCTCCCACGGTATGTATATCTACCATCGGTACTTTCACAGGGAACCCGCCTACCGTAGATTTTACCGTGAGCATCACATCTCCTTTGACCAGGGACACATCGGTGGAAGTGCCCCCCATATCAAAGGTGATTATGTTCTCGAAGCCGGAGACAGCCGCCACCTTGTGAGCACCAATAACCCCGCCTGCGGGCCCCGACAAAATGGTCCTGATCGGCTCTCTCGTTGCCGTTTCGGCCGAGATGCTTCCACCACTTGACTGCATTATCCTGAGTCTATCCTCCGCCCTGATGCTGTCTTTGAAAAAGGTGATATACCTTTTCATTACGGGCGCCACGTACGCGTTCAACACCGTGGTTGAAACCCGTTCGTATTCCCGGAACTCCGGCAGGATCCTGTGAGAAAGGGATATGTCAATTCCCGTTTTTTCGAGAATTTTTTCCACCATAAGTTCATGATCAGGATTGAGAAAAGAAAACAGTAAACATACGGCCACTGATTCCACGTCTTCCTGTTTGATTTTTTCTGCAATTTTTTCAAGCTCCGTCGTGTCGGGTGCCTTGCCAGTCGTACCGTCAAAAAACACCCGACAGTTTACCCCGTAGCGCAATTCGGGGGAAACAACCGGCTCCGGCTTGCGATATTTCAGATCATAGATCCTATCCCGGTTCTGACGTCCGATCTCGATTATATCTTCAAACCCTTTGTTTGTTACCAGGGCAGTTTTCGCACCCTTTCGCTCCAGTATCGCGTTGGTGGCAACCGTTGAACCATGCACAATGTCTCTCGGCCCGCTTTCACCGATCATGTTCAGTCCCTTAATCACCGCTCCGGCGGGATTTTGAGGCGTTGAAAGTACCTTGATCACCCTTTTTCCACGTTCGTCGAAAAACACAAAATCGGTAAACGTTCCCCCTGTATCAACTCCAACTACCATAACCCTTATCGCCTCCCTGACTTCAAACAACTTTTTTCCATTGAAACCGGACGGACGACAATACCCTGGATTTCTTAACATACAAGCCTTCATGCAACAAGCTCTCTGTTCGACACACCGTGTCCCCGCCGTCCTCCCCGGAAAGCGAGCTCTGAAACATGATGGCAGGAAAGCCACCATCTGTTACGTTCGTTTCTGTACCCTTAATCGGCAGCCAGTAACAAACCCCCTGGCGGCTGAGCATCGTCAAGCTTTCTTGCTTGCGTAGCCCCGGCGGAAAGCTTTCCGGCTTATTTGCTTTTCACGAGCCTTTTATGCTATCTTGCACAGCACGAACAATAA
>JALXAI010000277.1 GCA_026992215.1 Desulfobacterales bacterium
CTGGGTTCAATAATCCCTAAGAAAGTGATGCTATTCTTTTCGTATGGCCTGGGTCGTGCTGTGAATCCGGGATTTGTATATTGTTGTAGATTAGTGTAATAATAGTTAAGGTTGGCGGTGTATGGGTAAAACTGAAAGTCGGTTGTGAAAAACGCAGTTTTAATGGACGGCTCAAAGCATGTTAGGACTTTTTCTGAAGAGATTTTTCAGAAAGGGAGAGACGGGAAAAGAAGGCGTGACAAAACAGTCGCGCACGTCTTTTGAGAAGGAGCAGGCAGACGCCGAAGGGCCTTCCGGTAGAAGTCCCGGCAATGATGCCGGACAACCCGGCGAAGGCGATTCCCTAGAAAGTGGTAAAGTTTTGGTAGCAACAGCCGGTGATACCTTTTCTGAGGCGGTGATTGAATACACGGTTGGATTTGCGGAAAGAAAGGGAGATATAAAATTAATGTTGTTAACGTTGAACTGATCGACATTGAATACACTAAGTACCTGGGAGAATACACGGAAGAGCTTTGCAGGGAGTTTAAAAACAAAACGAAGGAGCATATAAGAGGATTTGAAGCAACTGCCGGGGGAAGAAATATTGATTTTAAGCATGTGATCAAATTTGGGGATCTTAACAATTGCATAAAAGAAGTTTACGAAGCCGAAAAGCATGTTGAGTTCGTAATTACTGATCCCAAAGACACGGAAGATGGAAACGGGAAAACCATCCCGGTATTTTGCATGACACCCGGGGATTGATAAGTTGCGTTGCCGTTTCTCTATGCAAGAAGATGAACGGTCCGCCAGGTATAGCAGGTGGCAAGCAGGGCCATGGAAGTAAAATCGCCCTTGTGTCAGGTACTTTGAACATGGGGACGATACAGCTATACTGGGTTAACCGAATTAGGTAAAGAAAGGGGCTATGTGGACACTTATTCTATATTTGGCGTTGTATTGATACTGGTTACTCTCGGCTTGTGTTACGCTTTCAGAAAAGAGAACAAGAAATAGTACCCAGACGGCGTGGGCGATTCCTCGGGCTTGCCTGTCATTGGTGTCCCACTCCCTGAAGTGTGGCAGTTTACCCGGGGAAAAGTGGCATGCGGTGGTTTCCCTGGAATTTGACCAAGATCCGCCAATTTTCCGGCCTCTTTTCAAATAAGACGATCTCAAGCTCCTGAACACGCACGCCTTGAAAGGGAATTGCTTTCGAGTTGATCGTTTTTTTACCTTATCGGCATTTATTTCACTCCGTAGACGAAGTAGATTACAGAAAGCATTACCACCAGGAAAATAACCGTCATTATTGCGCCGGCCTTGGCGTAGTCGACCGTTCGGTATCCTCCCGGTCTCATTATCAGTGCGTTTACCTGGTGAGTCGGAAGGACAAATGTGTTTGAAGCCGAAAGCCCCACCACGAGCGCTGCCATTCTGGGGTCTCCACCGGCCATGATGGCCATGTTCATGCATAACGGCACCAGGAGCACCGTGGCACCGACATTGGATATGACAAGGGTGAAAAAGGATGTCATGACGCCGATAACGGCAAGGAGCACTATAGGAGAGACCTTGCCAATCAGTTCCAGGACTCCCTTGGCTATGAAAGCAGCGGTGCCTGTCTGTTCGAAGGCCGTCCCTAAAGGAATGAGACCGCCCAGCAGGAAGACGGTCATCCAGTCTACCGAGTGATAAGCTTCGTCTACAGAT
>JALXAI010000278.1 GCA_026992215.1 Desulfobacterales bacterium
ATTTTCTTACCGACGGGATGTCCCTGCACATGATAGCGAACGGTTTGTCTTCCCGGTATTTTCTTTTTCTCAGTTTCCTTACGGCATCGTCGTTTAGCGCGTCGCATGCAAGGTGGAACCCACCGAGGCCTTTTATGGCCACTATGGCTCCTGACTTTAAGAATGCCCCCGTGGCAGAAATGGGATCCTCTCGGGCCGGTTTTTTCCCGCTGCTGTCAAAAAGGGTGACTCTTGGTCCGCAATCGGCACAGGCAATCGGCTGGGCATGGAATCGCCTGTCAAGAGGGTTTTCGTATTCTGCCCTGCAAAGTTCGCACATTTCGAAATCACCCATGGTTGTGTACGGACGATCGTAGGGGATGTTCTTGATAATGGTGAACCTGGGTCCGCAGTTGGTACAGTTGATAAACGGGTACCCGTACCTTCGGTCCCCCGGGTCATAAAGTTCTTTTAAGCATTCTGAACAAACGGCCATGTCGGGAGAGATCAAGGTGAAACTGGAGCCTTTTTTCTGGCTTCGGGCTATTTTGAAAACGGAATAACCCAGCGGCGGCAGGTATTGTGTTTCGATGCTATCAATTACAGCCATGGGAGGAGCGGAACTAAGGCGCTCGAGAAAAGCTTCGACCGCCCTTTTATCACCCTCGACCTCTATATGAACACCTCTTTCCGTGTTTAACACGAATCCACCGAGACCATTTTCCCGGGCAAGGCCATACACGAAGGGTCTGAATCCGACTCCCTGGACTATCCCGGCAATTTTTATTCTCACCCTGAGTATTTGCCTGAAACCTGTTTTTCTCTGATTTTGCTTTCCAACCATGCGAACCATCTTTCAAGGCCCTCTTCTGTCTTGCAGGAAATATCCAGTATGAGAAGGCGAGGGTTCACTTTCCCGGCATTCTCCCTCATGGTTGATACGTCGCAGTCGATGTAGGGAAGCAGGTCGATCTTGTTTATCAGAAGAACGGTGGATTCCTGGAACATGAGAGGGTACTTGACAGGCTTGTCGCTACCCTCGGGCGTGGAAAGTATCATCACCTTATCGTCTTCCCCCACGTTGAACTCGGCGGGGCATACCAGGTTTCCCACGTTTTCTACTATTAGCAGGTCGAGGGAAGAAAGTGGTAGTTCGTTCAGGGCGTCTCTAATCATGTTGCCATCAAGGTGGCAGGCACTTCCGGTATTTACCTGCACCACGGGAACCCCATGAGACAACAGGCGTTCGGCATCTAAGGCTGTCGTGATATCTCCTTCGATGATTCCCACGTTCCAGGTTTTCTTAAGAGCCCCGACGGTTTTTTCGATCAGTGAAGTTTTACCGGCCCCGGGAGCGCTCATCAGGTTAATCACGTAGATACCGTTGCTATCAAAGATCTCTTTATTTTCTCGCGCAATTCTTTCATTGGCTTCCAGCAGATTTCTTACTACTTTTACTTCCATGGTTTCTCCACGAGTGAAAGGATTTGGATTCAGTGCTTGCAAAAGTGGCGTAGCCGGCGAAGGAAAAAGTCAATCCTCCGGCAACCAGCCTTGAGAGAACTACAACCCGTTACCCGGTGTTCGATGATTCCCACGCCCTGGTTTGATCTTCCCGTTTCGTTTCCTGGGCGCAAGTTCCCACCAAGAATTCGTCCATGTACTTCAGCGTTTTGTCAATTATGTTATCAAGCTCCCTCTCGAGAATATCCG
>JALXAI010000279.1 GCA_026992215.1 Desulfobacterales bacterium
CGTAGGCCTTGTAATTTTCGTTTTCACTGAAGGCGTAAAACGGGCTAACAATCAGATCAACACCTTCCGACTTGATCGGGAAATTAACCTTCAAAGTGTAAGCTCTCCAGTCAAGCCTGTCACCATCGAAGTTAGGCCCGATCTTATCCAGCGTATCCTGAATAGTCAGGTACAGGGCCTCCCAGCTCGCACTTCCGATTTTCCCGTAGAGGCCGATGTAGGGATGGTCGTCACCATATACCAGACCACCGGTTTTGATATCCAGCCACTTGGTCTGCCAACCGGTCTCGATACCTACAGGAAGTCCGTAATCAGCGAAGTTGTAACGGAACTGCAACTTTTCAACTCCGAAACTGTTACCGGACATTCCAGCAGCAGCCGGCCCATAGGGATCCTGACCACGGTCACCATTCGCCTTGTTCAGGGTGAAATCGGATTCCAGGATAACGATGAAATCCCAGTTTTTACCGGTCCCCTTCCATCCAATCCTGAACTCATTCCGGATGCTGGTGTCATCCATGTATCCGTTTTCGTCCAGAATTCGATCGTAGGGTGTGTCATCATCGTTGAAGTCCGGGTTGCTCATAAAATGAGGGTAGGTCTTTAACGAGCCAAACAGTTCGATATCAATGTCCTTACTTTTGGCCGTTACCTTACCGGAGCCCATTTTTGCCATTGCAACCATTGGCATTGCCAAAAAGGTTACAACAACAAGGAAGATAACAAACTTCTTCATTTTCTCTCCTCTCCTTTCTTTAAGTGACTTCAAATGCCCCTCAATCAAAAAATCACTTACAAGAAAATCCACACATAAATCCTGCGCCTGCGCATCACCTCCTTTCACGTAACTTACCTGATGGTTGGCAAAACAGGGGAAGTGCAACCACCCACTACCCCACTTTACATATTGCTATTAACATCAACTATATCACTGAGATTTTTCTGTCAAGAATTTATTTTGGCCTGCCGTATTTTTTTATCACCCGGTCCCACGTCAATCCACAAGCCCCCGGATTTCGATCTTTTCCGATAATTATTAAGAAGGAGGGTTTCAAAATACCACGGACAAAATCTGCAACTGTTCCGGTTCCTTCCTCAGCAAATTGCCTTGGGGTTTGAAAGAGAGGGCATATCCCTTATCTCACGCCCTACATCTGATGCCTGGGTATTATAAGAAAGTATGAAAATAGCCCGGCGGTAATCAGCGGATGCCGGCTTCTCGAGACCTCTTCCTGGAATGCCAAAGTCTACCCCTCCACCCACCAAACCTTTTTCACGTAAACGTGCAAAGAAAACCCCCCGAAGCATCAGGGAGGGAGAATTTAGAATTATTTTCTGCGCGAGTAGCGAACTGAAGAGCCCTGCATTGCTCGCGGCATTTTTCCACCGGGAGGAGAGGGAATCCCTCTCCTCGAGGTTCTTCATATTGGAACTGCCATAAGCAAGTCACTACATGAGTTCAGATATCCGAACTCACTCAGCCCTTTTATAAAATGCCGCGGACACGTCATTTATGTGGCCGCCGTACACCGCTACTTCAAGGCCACAACAACCAGCTTTCCATTTACCCTTGCCAGCTGGAATTCTCTCTGACCGCTGTCTCTTTTTTGCCCCGCCACATCAACTGCAACCTGGTAGTAATATTTCCCTTCCTGCGCCTGGGCAGGCACCTTAAATTCCTGAACCGTTCGA
>JALXAI010000280.1 GCA_026992215.1 Desulfobacterales bacterium
ATGATGCTTCAGCTCGAACCCGCGTTTCCTGGCCTCAAGCCAGTATTGCCTGCATCGCTTCCGGTGCGCATCATTATCCATGCATACAAAATGTACGCTCTCCGTGAACTGTGCCACGTAGTCCAGAGGGCATTCCGTGCTCATCACGAGCACGTCAAAGCCCGGGATTTTTTTGGTTTCTGTCACAATGTATACCGGGGTCAACGGGTCAGCTTCTTCCGGGCAGCCAACCTCGTGCGGGACAAAGCTCTTCTGGCTGAAAACCCACAGGAGGTGATCCAGGTTCTGCGCTTCTATGATTTCGGAGGTCATTACCTGGATTTTCCGACCCTTTAAGTAAAAGCTCTCCACCCAGTAACAGAGGCACTTGTTTTTTTCCGATTCCTTTGTTTCCACGAAGTGAATCAAGGGCATGCTATCATTATCCGGAAGATACTTTTGAAAAATAAAACCCGGACCCCCGAAAAGGCATATGGAGATCCGGGTCTGGCCGCATCCGGTTTTACCTTTGCTTTAAAATATTCCTGGAGATGACAAGCCTCATTATCTCGTTTGTTCCTTCGTAAATCTGGGTGATTTTCGCGTCCCTCATATGGCGTTCCATGGGATAGTCTTTACAGTAGCCGTATCCACCGAGAATTTGAACACCTTCCACCGCTGCCCACATGGCCGTGTCTGAAGCAAACAGCTTTGCCATGGCAGCTTCCTTTTCGTAACCCCGCTTGTTATCCTCGAGCCACGCCGCTCGCAGTGCCAGAAGTTCCGCAGCATCCAGTTTGGTGGCCATGTCGGCAAGCTTCCACTGGATTGCCTGGAAAGATGAAATGGGTCTCCCGAACTGTTCCCTTGTCTTGGAATACTCGATAGCTTCTTCCAGTGTTGCACGGCCAATACCGATAGCCTGAGCGGCTATTCCGATTCTTCCACCGTCAAGGGTGGTGAGCATCTGTTTGAATCCCTCACCAGGCTTACCCAGAAGGTTCTCCTTGGGTATTCTCGCGTCTTCAAATACAAGCTCGGCGGTTCCCGAAGCATTAATCCCAAGCTTTTCTTCAACTGTCCCCACGCTGAATCCCTTGGTGTTTTTCAGGTCCACAATAAAGGAACTGATCCCCTTGTATCCCTTGTCTTTATCTGTCACTGCCGCAAGAACACAATAGTCGGCAACGTTTCCGTTGGTTATGAATTTCTTCACACCATTTATTACCCATTCGTCGCCGTCAAGTACGGCGGTGGTTCTCATCCTGGCAGGGTCAGATCCTGCTCCCGCTTCGGTAAGTCCGTAGCAACCAAGCGCTTCTCCGCTGGCTACCGGAGTCAGGTATTTCTTCTTTTGCTCTTCTGTTCCAAAGGCATAAACGGGAAAATTGTAGAGACTGTTGCATACGCTCATGATAACTCCGCACGAAGCGCATGCTTTCGATATTTCGATGAGTGCGAGGACGTAACTGACATAGTCCATCCCGCCGCCGCCATATTCCTCGGGGATGGTTATACCCATCAGCTTTAACTCGCCCATTTTTTTACAAATCTCTGCAGGATGTCTGTGGGTTTTGTCCAGTTCGGCGGCAACCGGTTTAATCTCCTGCTCCGCAAAACGAGCGGCCATTTCCTTCACCATTTTCTGTTCTTCAGTCAGTTCGAAGTTCATCTTTCCTCCTTCCACTACTCGGCAATTTCTTCACG
>JALXAI010000281.1 GCA_026992215.1 Desulfobacterales bacterium
CAACTCCTCCGTGAATCTGAACAACCTTTTTTACGAAACTCAATCCGTGCCCCGTGCCAGGTTCCCCGATCGAATTTCTCCCCCGGTACCCGTCTTCAAAGATTTTCTCACATTCATCAGGATCGACGTGAGGCCCGGTGCTGAAGACGTTAAATTTTATGCCGTCCTTCCCATCTCCGAAAAAACCGGGTATTTTCTCCCACCCGAAAGCGATGCACTTGACGATCTTATTTGATCCCGCTGGGACTTCCCTGGCGTACTTGAGAGCATTGGAGAAGAGATTCGCGTATACCTGAGAAATTAATCCCACGTCAACCACCAGCTCTATTTCAATGTCAGGGATTCCTCCCAGGGTGTTATCTATTTCAATCCCCTTCCGTTTGAATCTCGGCAGAAACCTTTCCAGTTGAGGATCAATAACTTCCTGCTTGAACTTGCATATTCGCTTTTTCAGGACGAAGGTGCCCGCTTCGAAATGGCTTTTTCTGAAAAGGGTTTCAAGAAAGAGGCTGGTATTCCTGTAATGTTTTTCCAGGTTGTCGTACTCTTCTTCAAGACTTCTGTTTACCTCCTCCATCTCAACGAGGCACCTGTTGATTCGTTCTATGGCAGGATTTTCAAGCTCCTTTAACTCCTCGTAAGATTGCTTCAGTATCTCTTCTATGTGAACATTTTTTCGTATTTTTGCGCGGATTCTGTGGAGGAACAGCTTGAAAATCATGTTTGGCACGATAACGTTATGCTCTATATCGGCAATAAGCGTGTTTATGAATTGTAAGTGATCGCTGTCCTGCTTGGCCAGGATTCTTCGGTGAAGGGCACATCCTATCCTGTCGGTTATTTTCTGGAGGAACAGGATATCCTGGGCGGTTAAGTTTTCACCGTTTTTGATCTCGAGGACTCCCAGGTAATGATCCGGCAAGCCGAAAGGATTTCGAAGATGCTCGTTGCCTGTGATGGGAACGAAAAGAGAGCCTCCCTGAAGGTGGATCTGGTTTCGTTTAAGAGGCTTATGCCTGTAGTTCTGAGAACTTTTTTTTTGGTCCCGGACGGGTAAAGAACTGTCATCAAAAAAATCATCTTGAGATGCCCTGTACAGATGTATCCTGGCGTCCCAGTCAAAAAAAACTTTAAGGATACCCTGGGCAATGTTTATCAGGCTTTCAAGGTCGGTGCTTTTCTGTGCAAGATCGAAGAAAGCGGTGAGGGCGAAGTCTTCTTCCCTTGAAAACCCCGCCTTCTTTAGCTCCTTTCGCTTTTGCAATATTTCATCAACTATTGTGCAGGTATCTGAACGCATGGCGATCCGTAAAGTATCCCGGGACTACTTCCCGGGAGGAGATTGGCCTGTTTTTTCCTGAGCCTGTTTTTCCCTGAGTTTTTTTATCAAAGCCCTTGCCCTGTCGGCTTCCGGGAAATTAGGGTTGATTTTTAACGCTTCCTCGAGCTGCTCGATTGCCTTTTTGTTTTCGTTTTTCGCTGCATAAGCAAGTGCCAGGTGATAGTGAACGATAGGTTCTTTTGGTAGCTTTTCGAGGGAATCCAGGAGATAAGAGATGGCAAAGGCATCTGAGCCTTTTTTGTGGTATATCCAGCCAATGGTATCGTTAACCCTTGGATCGTCCGGTAGAACGGCCTTTGCCTGCTGGGCAAATTTCAGTGCTTCGTCGATGTTTCCGCCGTG
>JALXAI010000282.1 GCA_026992215.1 Desulfobacterales bacterium
ATGCTTTTCGGCGGTGAAGGTATCACGCTGGCGGTGCTCAGGGGCCCGGGACGAATCTGGTTGCAATCGTTGCCTTTCAGCCGCCTGGCAGACAGGATTTACTCTGCTGCACCAAAGCTGGGAGGTCAAGACAAAGGTGAAGGCTCCGTACTCAACGTGCTCGGTGGACTCGGAAGGCTGCTCGATGGAGATTAATAAAGGCGGTGCCTGCCGGTGATGGACGCGAACAGGGAGGTACTCAAGAGGAAAATCCGGTTTGATGCGGCAAGACGCTCAAGCCTGGAACTGGAACTGGTTTTTTTGAGGTTCCTTGACAGGTACCTAGATACTCTTACCTACGAGGAGCTTCTCGACGTGGAGAAGCTCCTCAGCCTGGATGACCTGGAACTCTCAAAGGCGATCTTCAAAAGTAAAACTCCGCCTGTGGAAGTAAGCAGTGCACTGTGGGCAAGGATTATCGAATCGGCTTATTCTTCCGCCTGATCCGTTCGCGGGAAGCTGCGCTTGAAACTTTTGTTTTCCAGTATCTCTTTCACGAGGTTTACCTGGGTTTTCAATGGAGCTCGAAAGTCCGTGGTCTCAAATTTCAGCTCGTGTTTCTCCAGTATTTTTTCCGGCCCTTCCAGGAATTTCTTGATGCCATCTAGCAGTTCGGTTTTACTTTCCACCTGGAACCCCAGCCCGAGTTCTTCGACAATTTCCTGTATATCAGAGAAGTTGTCCATGTATGGTCCATAAAAAACGGGTTTCCCCCAGGCTACCGGTTCAAGTATGTTATGACCACCTACGGGTACCAGGCTGCCCCCGCAGAAGGCGACAGTGGCCACGCTGTAAAGGCTTGAGAGGTGTCCCATCATATCCACGAGCACGAGCCCGGAACGTCTGGGTTCTTTAAATTTTAAGATAGATGATAGTCTTTGGTACGCTACGCCGCGTTCCTGGAGCCACTTTTCCAGTACCTCAATCCTTTTAAGATGCCTGGGAGCAAGTATTGCCACGGGCGTAATGTTGGATTTTCTCAGGCTATCGCAGACTTCAAGCATCCACGTATTCTCCTCGGCCCTGAGGCTACCAAAAACAACCACCGGATCCGCGTCGGATAGATTCAATATTTTTTTCCATTTTTCCGGCCATTTCTTATCCACACCTTCAAGCACACCGGCCAGTTTCATGTTGCCTGAAACCAAAACCCGTTCGGGAGGTGCTCCCAGGGAGATTACCCTTTCGCTGTGTTTTTGAGAAATCATGGAAAGGCGCGTGAACTTTCTCAAGACGGGACCCCATAGCCATTTAGTTGCCCTGTAGTTCCTGTATGAGCTTGATGAGATCCTTCCGTTTAACAGGACAAGAGGCACCTTCCTCCTGTGGAGAAAGGTCGCAAGGTTGGGCCATAATTCTGTTTCGATGCTAATATAAATGTCCGGATCAACGGCCTGTAATGCTTTCGACACCACGTTTGGCAGATCCACTGGAAAAGGTAAGACGGTGACCACACCGGAAAGTTTTGACATCGCCACGGCAAGGCCGTGTTTAGTTGTTACGCTTAGGATCAACGACGCTTCGGGGATCGCTTTTTTCAGTTCTCTGATAAGCAGTTCCGCAACACCGGTCTCTCCGACGGATACGGCGTGAATCCAGATTATGGGGCGTTTCATCTTTTTGAGCTTATATTTAAAGTGCT
>JALXAI010000283.1 GCA_026992215.1 Desulfobacterales bacterium
TTACCACATATATTCTCACATAAACGAATAACAAATAACGTATAACGAATAACTCATCTAAACCTTTCGCTTGCTGCTCCGATGCCTTTTAGTAGTTACCGGGGCGTGAGCACCGGGGGTGGTATGGGTATGTGTGGTGGATTCCTTTCTGTGACTTTCTCAATTTTATCGGATTTAAGAAGGTATACATAGCGGGGGTGAAGGCGTGGGGAAAAGAGAGATCATATGACTGTAAGCGTTGGGTTTTACGAGATAAATATGGAAAAAGGAAAGGGTTTTTTCGGGAGGAGAAAACATTCTTGGTATCTGTTCCACGTGGAACACTTTTTACGTTCAAAAAAACTTTTCTTTATGCTATCTTAACCTCACCTGGGTTTGCACCTTTAATGGAACTCTTAAGGATGTTCGTCTTCATATGCCAAAGATCATAGCCATTGCAAATCAAAAGGGTGGAGTAGGAAAAACCACCACTGCGGTAAACCTTTCTGCTTCTCTTGCCGCGAAAAAAAGAAAAACGCTTCTGATTGACTCGGACCCTCAGGCGAACACCACCAGCAATTTCGGGATAACCCCCGGAAATAATGCCAGATCCTTCTATCACTTTCTTCTGGGCGATGCCCCCTTAAAAGACGTTGTGGTAAAGGCAAAGCCCCCGGGGCTCCACCTTGTTCCCAGCAATACCGACCTGGCTGCGGCCGAGGTGGAACTCATGAAAGTCAAATCGAAGCAAACGGTGCTTCGAGATCGCCTGCATGACAGCGCTGATCACTACGATTACGTGATTATAGACTGTCCCCCATCCCTGGGACTTTTAACGATAAACGCGCTTACCAGCGCTGACACCGTCATTATACCTCTTCAATGCGAATACTTTGCCCTGGAAGGATTAAGCCAGCTCCTCAGAAGCATTAAAATTATCAAGGCCAGGTACAATCCGCGCCTCCTCGTGGAAGGCATCCTGCTCACCATGTTCGATCGCAGAAACAACCTTTCTTTCCACGTGGCAAAGGACGTGAAACTCCATTTTGATAACAAGGTTTTCAGAACTGTTATCCCCAGAAACGTGCGTTTGAGCGAAAGTCCGAGCCATGGGAAGCCCGCGCTCCTCTATGATTCCAGGTGCCCGGGGTCCCTGGCTTATCTAAATCTGGCCAAGGAAATAATCGAGCGCGAGGAGAAATAATGCCTGGAAGTAAAAAGAGACCGCTGGGAAGAGGCCTGGACGTGTTACTGAACGATACGGATATCCCGGACGTAGCGCAGGGACAAATTTTTTTCTGCGACGTAAACGCGATTCACCCCAATCCTTATCAGCCTCGGGACGCTATAGACACCGAAGAACTCCGGGACCTGGTGGACTCCATTTCAAAAAGAGGCGTTCTTCAACCGATTATTGTTACTCCAAAAGACGGTGAATATCAGATACTTGCAGGAGAACGAAGGTGGCGTGCAGCGAAAAAGGCGGGCCTGCGGAAGGTTCCGGTTATTGCAAGAGACGCCGACGAAAGAGAACATCTTTTTGTGGCCCTCATAGAAAACCTCCAGAGAAAAGATCTAAATTGCATTGAGGAAGCAGAAGCCTACAGGCGCCTTAGAGACGAATTCGGCCTGACCCAGGAGGAAATCGCGACCCAGGTGGGGAAAAAACGAACCACCGTGGCAAACCTCCTGAGGCTTCTCTCGCTGCCGCCCAGGGTCTCTGACTACCTCAAATCAGGAACCCTTACCCTGGGCCACGCCAAGGTGCTGCTCTCTCTTAAGGACACTAAAGTAATCGAAGATTTCGCGGAAAAAGTCGTGAGCGAAGCTCTATCTGTAAGAACCCTGGAGAAGATGGTCCTGGAACACCAGGGAAAGTTAGAGAGAAGGAAGATAAGAAGAACCGTTTACAAAAACGAACAGGACGCCATACGAAGGACGCTCGGCGCCAGAGTCAGGATTTTCAGGCGGGGCGCAAGAGGCAAGGTCGTAATGGAATTTGACTCGGAAACGGAAATGAAAAACCTGGTGCAAAAACTTATCGAACTTGCAGATAAATGATACGGAGGATGCCTTGGAACAGAGGGTAACCATAGGCGTTGTGGATGGGCAGGGCGGAGGTATCGGGAGCGTAATAATAAGAAAAATAAAGGAAGTTTACGAGGAAAATGTTGAAATAATAGCCCTTGGCACCAATGCCATTGCCACCGCTCAGATGATGAAAGCGGGAGCAAACAAGGGGGCAACGGGAGAAAACGCCATTTTGGTCACGGTTCCAAAACTCGACATCATAGCAGGCCCCATATCGATTGTTCTCGCGAACAGCATGCTCGGAGAACTTACACCTCGAATGGCACAAGCCATATCCGGGGCCCCCGCATGGAAACTCCTTCTTCCTCTGACCCAGGAAAAACTGCAGGTAGTCGGAACAAGCAGAGAACCCCTTCCTCACCTGGTGGACTCACTGGTCTCTGAAAACCTCTCCTCCATCTTGTCTGCAATCAAAACGGGAGCATAGCCGTGGAAGCGTCCAGGGAAACGTTAGGGGAAAAAACGTGCCTGGTTCTGGGCGGGGCAAAAAGCGGTAAGAGCACCTACGCCCTGAAACTGGCAGAATCGTATCCGCCTCCGAGACTCTTTGTTGCAACAGCACAACCCTTTGACGATGAAATGAAAGAAAAAATTCGACTTCACAGGCAGCAGCGAAAAGATCGATGGGACACGGTGGAAGAACCCCTTGAGGTGGCAGCGGTAATAAAAAAACACTCAGAGAACTACGGCGTTATATTACTTGACTGCATTACTCTCTGGATAAGCAATCTCATGTTAGATGAAGATATCCGGTTTTATGATTTTCAAAAGATACTGGAAGAGCTGCTGGTGGCCATCAGGACAAGCAACTGCCCGGTTATCGTGGTATCAAACGAGGTGGGAATGGGAATTGTGCCGGATACATCCGTGGGGAGAAAATTCAGGGAGTTTGCAGGCTTTGCCAACCAGGAGCTCGCAAAGACCATGAACGAGGTGGTTTTCTGCGTGGCAGGACTTCCTTTGCACTTGAAAAAATAGTAGTGTTCCTTTGACCACATTACCACGAAAAAACACAGTGAGGATAGCACACCGGGGCGATCCTGGCATCGTCCGGCGCTTTTTAAACACAACAAACAAAAATTTTCGATCTGCCCGGTCCGCCATGAATCAATTTGCCGCTCTTAAAACCGACTACGTACGAAAAAAGCTTGCATCTACAGGTATTTTTAACCACATTGTCTACCTGGAGACTACAACATCCACCAGTGACGTGGCAAGGGCTCTTCCCTGCATTCAGGATAAGCATGGTACACTCATAGTTGCGGAAGAACAAACGGCGGGCAGGGGACGAAAGAAAAACCGCTGGTTTTCGCCAAAAGGAAAAGGGCTCTACTTTACCCTTGTACTTAATCCCCCTGAAATGAGCAACGTGCAGCTCATAACACTTGCTGCGGGGGTAGCACTGACGGAAGCTATGGAGAATACCTGTGGTTTGGCTACAAAGCTGAAGTGGCCAAACGATGTTTATGTCAGAGACAGAAAGCTTGCGGGAATTTTGACGGAGGCGATATCCAGGGGAAAAAAATTGCTCGCCATCCTTGTTGGAATAGGCATAAACGTAAATCACGAAAAAGGTGATCTGGCAGAAGAGATAAGAAACGTTTCGACATCACTAAAAATCGCCGCGAACAAAACGGTTTCCAGGGAAGAACTCCTGTTGAACGTGTTGAAAAGCCTTGATCTGGCGTACCGGAAATTGCTCCGGGGCAGTTCCGGGGAAATCCTTAAATGCTGGCTTGAAAAAGCGGCGTATCTGGGAGAGCGTGTAGTGGTGACAAATGAAAATACCTCCATTGAGGGCGAATTTATAGGCTTGAGCAATGAAGGTGCCTTGCTTTTACGTGATTATAACAACAATGTGCACGAAATATGGGCCGCTGACGTAATCCGATGCAGAAAGTTGTAATAATTTAGATAGATCAGCTCTAAATCCACTATAAGCCCCTGGCCTTTTCTTCTGCTTCCTGCCTTTTCTTGCATTCGATACAGAGCGTTGTGACGGGCCGAGCCTTCAATCTCTCGAGGCCAATCTCCTCGCCGCATTCTTCGCATACGCCAAAAGAACCATCATCTATTCTCTCAAGAGCGGCCTTGATCTTTCCAATCAGCTTGCGCTCACGGTCCCTGATTCTCAACATGAAATTTCTGTCAGACTCAAGGGTTGCACGATCGGCAGGATCAGGAAAGTTTTCAACCTTGTCTGTCATATCGGTAACGGTCTTTTCGGCTTCAGCAAGCAGATCGTTCATCCTCTTTATCAGCAGCGCCCGAAAGTATTCCAACGTTTCTTTGTCCATACCATCTTGCTCCAGAATTTTTGCCCCTTGCTACCAGAATTTTACATACGTGTAAAGCACTTTCTGCACACTGAAATCCCTGATAACCATAAATATTTTTGGATCTGATTGTAGTATGATAATGTGATATTCATGCCAAGGCAACAGGTAAACGCCGGTGAGCCGATACCCGGGGGCATGCGAATGAATAGGATGCATCCCTTAAGACATGTAACATTTTTTCGAGTCTTATTTTAAAAGCCGAGATTTAACTGTTCATATCCACCACAGGGGGTTTTTAAGCGTTGCGTGTAAATTTCAGGTAAAAAATGCTTGCGGAAGAGCGGCACAGTTCATTTCCGCAAATACAGTGTGCCGACTGGGAAGATGACAAATATTTTCGCTGTCTCAGGGCAAGTATCTGCCGTAGATTCCGGTTGTGATCTTGCTGCCTTGCAAGCTTGGAGAGATAAAATGTAATTTGGCACTTTCCAGAAATGGCTTGCGAGAAGAAGGCTAAACGGTTATTTTCGAGTAAATCGAGCTGTGACATGGATTTACCCTTTGGAGGAGAAACACTCGTGGCCGGCAATCATAAATTCGATGAAAAGCATGCGCAATTTCTGCACTCGAAGGAGCGTGAAAGGATTCTTCCGAGGGAACGGGTCTTCGAGTTCATAGAGTCACTGATGTCTCTGGAAGGAAAAGTGGTGGCAGATCTTGGAGCCGGTACCGGCTACTTTACGTTGTCGCTGCTTGAAAAGGTGGGGAAAAAGGGAAAAGTAATCGCGATCGACATAAATCAGAAGATGCTGGATATTTTGAAGAGAAGAGCAAAGGGTATGGAAAACCTTGAAATTGTACTTTCCAAGGAGGATAGCATACCAGTTGGCACAGCCGGCATTGATTTTGCCTTTTGCGGCGATTTGTTGCACGAACTGGATGGTGATGCCACTTTGAGGGAGTTACACCGAATCCTGAAGCCGGGAGCACTACTTGTGGCTGTGGACTGGGAGAAAGGCAAGGGCGGAGTTGGACCTTCGGACAAAACCCGCTTGGCAAAAAAGCAGGCAAAGGCTCTTTGCGAAAACGCAGGCTTCAAATATATCGCTCAATTTAATCCCGGGAAACATCACTACGGGGTCGCGTTTAAAAGTTAAAAACCCCCTTTTCCAAACGCAAGTTCCATGACGCTTCCTGTCAACGAACATGTTGATCTTGCGCTCCGTTTGGCCAGGAAAGCTTGATTCCTGGATAATTTCTCGGACGAAAACGATTCGAGGCGCTTTTCTTCAACTCACGCGCCTTTGGCTTGCCTGATTTTGGCTTGAAATTCCCGTCATTTACCATGTTTTTGGTTCTAAGTTTAGTGAGTCAAGTATAAAGACAAACAGCTTGAGGAAACCACGCGTGAGCTGTCTTTCCGGCAGATATTTGTCGAAGGCAACGGATCCGCAAGCAAAGGTTAGATGAGTTATTCGTTATACGCTATTTGTTAATCGTTTATGTGAAAATCGCTGTCGCAAACGATGGCTTTCGTTTCATTGTGCTCTCCATCCCGCCAGAGATAGTGCCATATGGCATGTCAAGTAGAATTTGTAAGTTTTTTCCGCAGCATAATCATCTTTTCTAAAGCAATTAAGTAACGAAGTGTCCGGAAAAGGCATCGGTGCATG
>JALXAI010000284.1 GCA_026992215.1 Desulfobacterales bacterium
AAAAGCAGGCTCTCAAACTTGCCTTGTCCAACGGGAAAATCGGCATTTCGAAAGATACACGGGTCGCATGTGGCAAGAAACAAACCCCGATTTACAATCTCCAGGAAAAAAATGGAAGGGTGTATTTTTTCTTCAAAAGGGATGGAAGGGTGGCGGGAATCACATCCATCGATTCCTCGAAAGCCTACCACGGCCTTAAAGGCCACGGGAGACTAAAGTGCCAGGCGTGCCACAGCAGGTGGATACCCCAATGTTACGGGTGTCACTACGTGTACACAAAAAATCAGACTCAAAAAGATTGGCTGTGGGGAAAGAGGAGCCGCGGGCGATGGAAGGAATACCGATATTTCATAAGGTTTGAAACTCCCACTCTGGGTGTCAATTTTGATAACTCGATAATGCCCTTTTCTCCGTGCCAGGTCCTCGTGAGGGAAAGAAAAGCGGAGGCGGATAAGCCTGTTTTAACCGGCATCAGGCACATGATCATGAGCGCCTTTGATCCGCACACCACGTCCAGAGAAAGCAGGGCCTGCCCGGATTGTCACGGCAACCCTAAAACCTTGGGGCTGGGCGAAGGAACTCTCACGCGAAAGGAAAACACGTGGTCTTTTAAGTCCGTTTTCGGTATCCGGGATACATATTATCTATTTGAACATCCTCTCGATTCTTTTGTCGGGCCGGATGGCAACGCGCATCAGGATGGGTACCGGCCCGGCTCAAGGCCTTTTTCAAAAAAAGAACTGGCGGCCATCCTTAAGGTCAGCAACTGCATAGTATGCCACAACACCTATGCCGACAAGATATATACCGATTTCGGAAAAAGCCTGGAACTGTTCGACCGGGATCAAACACCGTGTAGAGCAGATGGTAAAAACAATTAATTTCGAGTGCAATGAGTTGGTCATGAAACGCAATGTTCTGATCATTGTAACCTTGCTCAGCCTGGTCTTGTCGACTCGCGCTTTTACAGGAACATCGGAAGGATTTTCGGACTACCTCGATTGCCTGGGCTGTCACAACGGAATAGAAGGGGCGGGGAAAGGACACGGGTTTCTTTGCGGCAGGTGCCATCTTCCGAACTTTAAAGGACGAAAGCTTGCTCGCCACGAAGCGATAATCCGAAACCCTGCCAGCCCGAAATGGCAGCTGGTCGTTTGCGGAAGCTGTCACAGGAGTGAGGTCGAAAATGTTCGAAAGTCGTTACACGGCACACTGGCGGGAGTTGTAAACCAGACACGGTATCTGTGGGGAGCCCAGGATAGCGTTCGCCCGCCCATCTACAGTGCGAACGATGCACTGGAACAATTGCCTGACGGCACCCCCGATCTCCATTCACCGGCGGGACTGGTGGATGATTTGCTTAGAAGAAAGTGCCTGCGCTGCCATATTTCCAACCCGGGATCCGGGGCCAGGGGGTTGTACAGGGCGACAGGATGTGCCTCGTGCCACTCTATCTACAACGACGACGGACTTTACACGGGAAACGACAGCACCATAAACAAGTCAAAACACGGTTACCCGGAGAAGCACGGCCTGACAAAGAAAATACCGACAACGCAGTGCCTGCACTGCCACAACAGCAATCATGTGGGGACAGACTACGCGGGTTTGTTCCAATCCGATTTTAACCTGACCTATCAGGAAGAGGTGGCAATCGGCAACGAACCGCTTTATGGAACAGCCACCATACGGTTGTCTCCTGATGTTCACTTCAAGGCGGGGCTCCAATGCATTGATTGTCACAAGAAAACTGACGTCATGGGTGATGGTACTGTTTCGGCCTCCATGGCCGATGCGGTTAAGGCATCATGCACCGAATGTCACCGGGGATTTTCCAGTTCGCAATTTGCCGTGCGCACCGTCTCACACCGGATCAAGCAGCATTCACATTTGCGATGCAGCGCATGTCATGCCGCGTGGTCATACCAGGATTACGGGCTCAGCGTTCTTCTCACCTTTGAAGCTGCGTATAAGAAATGGCAGTACCTTGCTTGCCAGGGCGATCCTTATCTTCTTGATCTTTTCAAAAGAGAACTGGGAAAACGATTTCCCAATCCGCCCCGTTCCCCTGATTTTATATCTGGCAAGAACAAACCGGGAATGTGGTTGATGGCATGGAGATTAAGAAGATGGGAATATATGCCCCTGGGAATTGATAACAGGGGCAAGATATCAGTATTGAGGCCTCAATACCAGTACCTGGTGAGTGCGGTAGATGGCACCGGCAACGTTTTCCTTGACAGCGTTGTTCCCCGAAGAGGGGATTCCGGTACCATCGGGTGGGCATTTAATCCGTATTCTCCTCACACCATATCAGCGTCTGGAAGAAGCTGCGATTCCTGCCACGGAAACAGGGTGGCCGCGGGGTACGGTTTCCTGGTATTGCCGGATTCGGACACGTTTTTAACCGTGCCATCCAGGCCTGCTGACCCCCTGTCCAGGCTGTTCAAGAAGCAGGAAAAGGAAAAACTCCTTTTACCATCCCGGGAATACAAGAGGATCATCCTGAAAAACATAAGTATTGATAAAAATTGCTTGAAGCGTACAAAAAGTACTGAAAAGTGTTTTTGAACAATCCCTTGAGACGCACCTTCTAACGTCCCCGGAAGTGCTTTGCCCCCGGTTGGCTTAAGTGTTTCTCGGTTTCTGGCAATATGACTCTCGTACAAATATTTCACTTTGCGGAGTGCCAACCGTCCGGGTGTGATTAGTATACATATTTAAGACCAACATAAATACTCCTGCCGGGCATCGGGTATCCTTTGACATAAGAATAATTTTTATCAAGCAGATTCTGAACTTCACCTCTCAGGATAACATTCCCATATTTGCGGGTATCCAGGAGTTCTTTGCTTATGGTGAAATCAGCAACCGTAAATCCGCCTTTGTCAATTACCGGAGCTGTCCATGTGGGAGGACCAACATTTTCCCAATCGTCTATTTTTTGTCTTCCCGTATAAGAGAAGTTCAGGTTGGCAGAAAGTCCGTAAATACCTGAAAGCGTTATTCCGTAGGAAGCGTTAATGTCAGAGACATATTTAAGATCCTCGTCGGTTTCATGGTTTTCGTACTCTGGCAGGTATACAAAGCTTGCATATGGTTTTAACTCAAAATTCCATCCGAAAAGCTTTGCTATATCGCATGAAGCTTTTCCTTCTAATCCGTGAATGGTGGCACTTCCCATGTTTTCCCAGGTTTGTATCCATCCAGGTTTTGAAACTGATTCGATTTTGTCGTCGAAATCTGTGTAAAAGTAAGTGAAGGACGATTCAAATGGTCCGTAAAAAATATCGATGCCCCCTTCATAAGTTCTGCTTGATTCTGGTGAGAGATCGGGATTCCCGAGGTAATGAGTTCCCCAGACCACGTAATCTGCGGCCATCTGATCTGCAGCAGGCATTACGAATGCTTCTCCGTAGTTGAACCGCAATTTGATGAAATCCTTAATGATATATGACGCTCCAAAGCTGAGAGATACATTATCGTCGTTTTCGTCTCTTCCTCTGGGCTCGTCTACTTTCACATCGTAGTAGTCGTACCGGAATCCACCGGAAAGGACGAGTTTATCGTCAAGGAGTTTCAGCTTGGCGAGCAAGAATCCTGCCGGGTTATCGTATTCAGTTTCCTTTGGATTCCAGGTGGCATCAATGTCATAGCTTACCCAGTCGAATCCTGTGGTTAGCCAAAAGTGGTTCAGGTTTAGAGAAATTTGTGCCTGAGCACCTTCTTGGTCTGTCTTTCTAATGGAAGGAATGCCGTCGTCCCAGAAATCCGGGTTGCTCCCTGTCGGGTCAAACCACCTGTCCTCATCTTTCCCGAAAAAATACCTTGCTTTCCAACTCAACAGCCCGTCCTTGATTGCGCCATTATAAATAAAGTCTACTGATCGATTATACTTATCGGTGTGATCGTCTAAATCGTTTTCCTTGAAATAACCCGGACTTCCTACTCCAGTGGCATCGAAGTAGGAATAGATGACTCTTATGGAGTTCTCGGAAAGAAAATTAAAACCAAAGTTGAGACTAACGCTGTTTTCTTCATCAATCCCTGTATTGTGATACTTGTCCCCTTCGGCCGTGTCGTAGTCATCCATGGTGGAGCGTGTAAAGGCCCCGGAGAAGTCGAGTTTCTTATATGCCCCGTAAAATCCTGCGGTACCTTCCCTGTAGTCAAAACTCCCAAGCTTACCGTCCAGAAAAATAGATGGTTTTCCTTCCCCTTTCTTGGTAATCACGTTAACGATACCGCCCATGGCTGCTGAACCATACTGAACCGCTGCAGGGCCTCTTATGATTTCAATTCTTGCTATGTTTTTTGTTAGTATTTTTGCGACGTTTCCCGTCCCTGCTCTTCTTCCATTCAGAAGAATCAGAACATGGCTCTTGAGATCATTTCCATGTGTTTCGGTTCTGAATCCCCTGATTCCTACAGAGATGAGGGAGCCCGGGTACTTTTGAATATGGCCGATTCCTTTTTCGGCAAGGAGATCTCCCAAATTTATTGCAGGGGACTGTCTTATTTCCTTTTCATCTATTATGGTGACATTAGCTGTTACGTATCGTTTTTCTTCCTTTACTCTGCTTGCCGTGACCACCATTTGGTCCAAGGAAAGAACACGGCCAGGCGATGTTTTGTCTTTTTCGTTTGCCAACCCGATCCCGGGAATCGTTATGAAAAAAGATGCCAGAATTATCGCTAAGAGAACTCTTTTCATGTTTCATCTCCTTTTCTTAAAGAACTCTGCTGGGATCTTTGCTATGTCAAATGTTCGAGGTCGGTTTTGATCATGCTCTAGTACCCGGCAATGCCAGTCAGCCGGTTAGTCCTGGGGATGTTTCCCGTGAACTGGAGATTCGAGCTCTCGTCGACTCCAGCTGTAATGCACACAGGCCCTTTACTGTGACCCCAAGCCGCGTGTCAACCACGCCCGATTCGCCGGCTGCAGGGCTAATAATCGCTGTTTTGTTTGCCCTGGTGGTGAGGTTTTTGATTGTCCATTCAGGACCAGGATCCTTTACTGAATCCCGATTGCTAACTACCCACATAATGACTTCAGTTTTCATAGGCGACCCTCCTCGCTTTCGTCTAATATATTGTTATTATTAAATAAAAAATCCCCTAACCAGACAAATAGCGGTCAGGGGATTTCCCTTTTTATCCTCTGCTCCTACGGCACACCTCGCTCCCCGAAAGTGAATGCCTTATGTTCAGGCAGGTCTTCTGACTTTCCCGCCCTTTCAGCGGCCTTCCCATCCGAGTTATTCTCAAGACAGTGGCACACGCGGCTGAAAGGGTTCCCTTCTTGAACAATGAAGGGCGGGATCACAGCGGCGGGCCCATCCCCGATTCTCACGGGGTTCCCTTTTAAGCTCAAAATGAGCACCTGAACATCCTGCATTTTAGAAAAGAGAAAAGGAAAGTCAAGAAATAATTGTTTTCTGGATGTAAGTGAACTCTGCTAGCGCTATTGTTGCATGCAAAAGTTCTCCGGGTGGCTGATTTGTTCCTTCTGGCTTTATCTCGTAAATGGCAACTGGAAAACGGCCCACTTTAAGCATCTTCCTCTTTTCCGGTAACTTATTGCTATTTCCTCTCCTGCGTTGACGGAGGCCAATATAGGGTGGGTCAATTTTCAATGGCCGAAATCCCCTTTGCGTGGATCAGTTTTAGATTGCCGTATCTTACCTATTACGCTGCCCTTACCGGTACTTTGTAGCCTATTTCCCTGGTATCCCGGGCATTTTTCCACCAGCAGGGTGTCGAATCACCAAAATGCTCGCCTGAAAAGCTCTCCATGCGGGCCCTCTGTAGCCTTAAGTTCACTTCATACATGTAGCCACCAGGACAGCCGAGCCGTGAACAAAATTTTCTCGCAAATTCTGGTTGTGTCTTCGCTGGTTATAATTTTACTTCTTTCCCATTTGAGGCGTTTATCTTGAAAGATGCAAAGATAGCGGGTACAATTTACCTCGATGCCGGTGGCCGGATGGGAAGTAACGAGGAACATCGGCATGGCTCCACACGAAAATTCCACTACCCCGGTTTTTAAAGCAGAAGGTTCATGGTAACCGGGAAGGTTGAAATGCTTCGTTGGGCCTTTCTTCCGCCACGAGTTTCTTTTCCGCCGTATAGAAAGTAAAGGTTCTGTTTTAATAACCTGCCTGGAGGAACCAGGCCAATAGATAATACGACGCATAGAAAGATACACCACCTGCTACGGTCATTTTCAAGCAGAAAGAAAATTTATTTCGGGAAAAGATGTTACGCCTTGGCCAGGTCTGCAGTTGTCCGTGGTGGGAGCAAATCAAAGGAAGCCTCTTTAACAGCCATTACGCTTGAATGCAGGGAGATTTGAGTGTGTCCGTAGTACGAGCTGTTTTAAATTTCACGGGGTTCCCGAATCCACCTTCATGAAGTTCCTTTCGGGGACCCCGAATGCAATCTTCCGGGTAGTTTTCGCTGCTGTCAGGAAAGGCTGATCACCACAGTTTTCGAAGCGATATTATGGAGCATTCTTCTTCTTTTGTCGATAAAAAACCAGATCCATCCGATAATACCCGCGATAGAAAGAACAAGATACCATAAGAAGACAGGGGCAATGGGTGGCGGTTGCATGGTGTCCTCGTTCAAAAGTTGCAGTTTCATAGCTTTGTATCCCACGGTTTGGCCGCCTCCCCGATCTGACATAAAGAATAAATAATAGGGTATCGCCACCAGGAATCCACCGAGTAACGGTAGGAAGTGGCTTACAATCATACTGGGAATGAAAAGAATGGCAGCGTCTATCAAGCCTGCGATAAAGCGGGGAACAAAGTCTGCGTATTTGATTCCCTGTTGTTGATATGGCGCGTAAGCCTGCTGGCCCGGAGTGGGTTGCGGCCCTGCATCCGGTTGAGGTGGTGTGTATGAAGTTCCCTGGAGTTCAGGAAAGGCAGCCATTAGTTCTGCCACTTCTTTCACTTTGGCCCATTGTTGCATACCCTGTTTCCAGGCAAGAGTTTCCGGGGTTATCTTCCCGCCTGCTATGTAAGAACGGATCTGCTCCTGATTGAGTGGGCCTACGTTTTGTCCGTCGATGTGAAAATAATAATCCATCGTTTCTCCCCTTTCATCTTCCCGGTTTATTCATGCTGGCATATCGGTGCATCCCAGTACGCATATACATTGCGAGTAGTTATCTTGTCAACGAAAACCTCGCGGCAAGAATAACACCAGGAAGCATTCAGGAGGAGGGAGCATCCTTTTCCATTATGATATCGGAGTTTCGGGAGGATAGGATAAGCAAAGCGGCAGAGTTTTCGGGTAAGGACTTGTAGATGGGGATAGTGTTTATTATGGCCGTATTTCCAGGGAATCGGAATATTTCGTATTCAGCCGTTCGAAAGGAGATACCAGGGCACACCGACGGTCAGGGGAGCATGAGTTACCGAATAAAAAGTATTATAGGCAGCGGGTGCTACTTATTTACAACCAGGCATCCTGCCATTATGTCGTGAAGTCCCTGTTTTTTCCCGGTGAATCCTATCATGATAAAGCCGATACAGAAAATTGCGGCTGATATCATTTTTCCGAAATGCCTGCCCGTGGCTTTTCCGAATCCTATTCTGCGTCCGCTCATGTCGGTTACTTTTATGCCCAGGGCCATCTTACCAAGGGTTCCCTGGGTTTGTGAGGATTCCATTAGCGCGAAGTAAAGCCAGGCAAGCAATATGCCTATAATGTTGCCCACTCCCCTGAACAGTGCGGGATCCTTGGCTCCTGCAACTGCCAGTGAAATCCCAAGGCCAAATCCTATGAGACCGCCTGCAACGGTGGTTACTATGGCATCCAGAAATGCCGCGGCAAGCCTTTTCCAGAAGCCCGCGTAACTTTCATGGAAACTACCTCGCTCCTGGGTGGCGGACACTCGATGGTAGTGCGCATGAGACTGTGGGTGTGATTCGACCCGTGGAGTCACCACAGGCTGTGGAGATGGACCGCGGGCAACGCCAGGCCTGAAAAAAGAATTAAGCAGTTCAGGGATGTTTTTTGCCCTGGCCCACTGTTTCATCCCCGGTTTCCAGACCAGGGTCTCCTCCTTGATTTTACCCTGGGAAACCAGTCTCCGGATTTGTTCCCTCTCCAGGGGTCCCACGTTTTGGCCATTGATATGGAAATAATACTTCATCCTTCGCTTTCCTCTCCTTATCCGGTGTTTTCAAACTTGTGGTATCCTGTGCTTGTCGACAAATTGTATAAATTATGGGCATACTTTGTCAAAAAAACCGGAATTCCGGTTGATATGTAAAACTTTATCATATAAATTTATGACCCTATAATAATATTGCTCTAGTATATTATGAGATTGGAATTCCAAAAAAATATTTTGACTATAACCAAGGGTGTTGTATGTTGGCGTTTTTTAATACATTGTCGGCTGGCAACCAAGGTCGGTGTGACACGGTGTCATTGATAAGGCTCTAAATCGCCAATACACGGAAGAACGAAAGTCTATTTTGAAAATGGAGAAATGATGGTGAAATCTAAGAAAGTGCTTGAGGTGATCGACCCTTTCAGCGATGAATACAAGGATATTACCACCGCCAGGGATGATAGGCATTACAGGGAATTCTATGAGGAGGTTTTCAAGAGTATTCCCACCAGAGCCAGGGCGGCGATAGTGAAAAACTATCTTGAGTACCTGAGCAATGCTTCAAAACCTTTCTATAAACTTGCCAGCCCCGGAACCTGGCTTAGCCCTGAGGCCATGATGGACAGTACCGCAGAAATATGGGAAAATTCCTTTCGCCTGGCGGCGGGCGCAACCAAGTATCTGTACGATTTGATGACGTCCATGAACTTGATTGAGAAGTCCAGCGTTTACTACGAGGTGGGCAAAAATATAGCTGTTACTCCCTGCGAGGTGGTTCATGAAACACCGTTATTGAGACTCAAACGATACATTCCTGCCGGTGAAGTGGTCTATGAAATCCCTCTATTTATGATTTATTCCATAATAAACGGGTACTACATTTTGGATCTGACCCGGGAATTAAGCATGATACGTTACATGGTTGAAAAGGGTTACGATGTATTCGTAACTGACTGGAAGCTTATAACTGATGAAACCAAAAACGCCACGTTCGAAGACTACATTTCCGAGATCATGGAAGCCAAGGAAGTTATAAGGAGTTTGACCGGTCACGAAAATATAGGAGGGCTTGGGTACTGTATAGGCGGCACATATATCGACATAGATGCAGCTTTAAACGGTGGATACAAGTACCTGATTAATCTTACCACTCTCCTTAATTCAAAAATCGGCGAAGAAGGCGCGGGTTTGATGGGCGCTTTTTCGGATTTTTCGATCAATGATATTGATGAGTTTGTAAAAGCACATAACGGTGTTTTCCCAGGAGAGGTCCTGAAAAGTTTTTTTGACTGGGTCAAGCCTGAAAAGGCCGCAGTGATGTTCATGGATATGTATTTCTACGGTAATGAGTATAAGTATGCCAGCGATGCTGTTTTTTTCTGGAATACCCATTCTACCCGGGACCTTGCTGGACCGGCGCACCGGCAGTACCTGTGGGAAATATATTACAAGAACAACCTGGCGAAGGGGAAAATGAAGCTCTTCAACAAGAAAGTGGATTTGGGAAAGATCAAGGTTCCTTTCTGCAACGTTGCGGCTATTTTTGATCATATTGTACCTTTTCCCAACGCGTTATCGACTGCTCACCTGATTGGAACACCAAAAGAAGACCAGACAACGATTAAAATATACGGAGGACATGTCAGGGGTGTGGTAAATCCACATCTTTATCCGGTACTCGAGGAATTCATGAGGAAACATTCGGGTAAAAAAGAGAGAAAAGTAAATAAGGGTAATATTATATCTGAAAAGATTTCTCACGTCCCTCAAGATGCCCGGATAAACGGCTTAATATAGGGTTTGACGGCCTCCCGGAGTATCGCGCCAAAGTCTCACAGCCGGAAAATTGGTTCAAGCGATTAAATTAAAGGATACGCGAACTTGATACGTTGAATAACTGTATCTGAATAAAGAGGTTTTTTGTATAAACGCTGAGTGAATAGGATTATTTTTTATCGGAGTTTAAAATGAATGGGGAAGAGCAAAAGGGTAAAGAAAGTGAAGTTTTTACCAGCTGGTTAAAATCGAGTTTTGATTTCTGGAAGTCTCTGGGGGATACGTGGCCTGACGTTATGAAAGTATCAGGTTCCACCGGTACCGGGGATCAGTTTATGGATTATTTAAAATCCTGGCAGTCCATGATGGAGATGTCAGAAGGACTTATGTCTGCCTTCTACTCTTCTGGCACCGTTGAGCCTGTGCTGAGCGGATTGGGTGGGTTCCCCGATATCGCTATGAGAATAACAAAAGCAGGGTGGGACGGGTATTTCTATTTATACCGGCAGTGGGTTGAAAAAACTCTTGGCGCCGCTGAGCATGCCCAGTCATACGTGTTCGAGAAACTAGACAAGAATTCTTTTAAAACCTGGACTGAAATTTATGAAAAGGAATTTAAGCAAATCCTTAAAATACCAAAGATAGGTCTTGCCAGGGAATACCAGGAAAGAATGGCTGAACTTGCGGACAGGTTTAACGTGTTTCAGACAACTCTTGCTGAATTTCTTTACACTCTTTACCTCCCCATTGAAAAATCAGTCCAAATTGTCCAGCAGGCCATGGTGGAAACGGCGAAACGCGGTGACCTGGGAGATGATTTTAAGAAGTATTACAAAATGTGGATAAAGACTTTGGAAGGTCATTACATGACTCTTTTTAAATCACCGGAATATACGGACATACTGAAAAAGCTTCTTGACGCCGTGGAGGATTACAAAATTGCCAGGGAAGAGGTTTTAATGGATGTGTTCCGGAATCTGCCGATGCCAACAAATCGTGACATTGACGAGGTTTACAGGGAACTCTACGACCTGAAGAAGAAAGTAAGAGAATTGTCGAAAAAAATCGAGGAAATGTAACAACATACATAACTTTGACGAGGGTATTATGAGTGAACCCAAAATAGCCGTAGAACTGATATTGGAAAAGCTGGCAGAGGAGTCTGAAAGAACTCAGGAACGTCTCCGAAAGGCGAAGGACGTACTGCTTGGAGAACTGGACACTGCCATTGCAACCACTCCTTACGATGTTGTGCACCAGATAGACAGGGTAAAACTCAAACACTACACGCCGAAAAGAAAAAAAACGTTAAAAACACCACTACTTGTAGTTTATGCTCTTATTAACCGAGAAACCATGCTGGATTTGCAACCGGGAAGAAGTGTTGTCCAGAACTTTATGAATGAAGGCATTGAAGTCTACATGATTGACTGGGGGTATCCCACCAGAAAGGATAAGTTCCTTGGAATAGACGACCATGTGAACGTATACATGGATGAAATGGTGGATTTCATACGTAAAAAACATAACCTGGACAAGGTTAACCTGATGGGCATATGCATGGGCGGGACGTTTTCGGTCATCTATACTGCTCTACATCCTGATAAAATCAAAAACCTGATAACTACAGTAACACCTACCAACTTTGATACTGATAAAGGACTACTGCATATATGGACGAAACAGATTGACGCCGGAAAACTGGTAAAGGCGTACGGGAATATGCCGGGAGATTTCCTGAACCTAGGGTTTCTGCTCCTGAATCCCGCACGCTTGATGATTGATAAATATGTGGGATTCCTGGAGAATATTGACAATAAGACGTTCGTGGAAAACTTTATAAGGATGGAGAAATGGATATTTGACAGTCCGGATGTTCCCGGAGAGACGTTCAGGCAATTTATTGAAGATTGTTATCAGAAAAATCTTCTTATCCAGAATAAGATGATTGTGGGAGGGAAAAAGGTTGATCTTCGAAAGATCAAGGTCCCCCTGTTGAACATTTACGGCAGATTTGATCATCTCGTTCCTCCTGAAGCGTGTGAACTTTTGACCAAAAAGGTGGGCAGTAAAGATACCGAGGATATTTGCCTGGATACGGGGCACATTGGAATTTACGTAAGTTCAAAGTGTCAGAGAGAGCTGGTGCCGAAAATAGCGGAGTGGTTGAGAGAAAGAGACGTTGTAGCTCGCAAGACGAGGAAAAAGAAAAAAGTGGCTTCCAAGTCCAAAACATAGTAGCTATCAGTGGAATTTGATAAATTAACGTGAAACCAGGAGTAGGAAATGTCTATGAAAAAGGGTGGAAACGACTATTTCGAATCGATTTGTGAAGTGGTGAGGGCTTTCGGAACAACTCTTAACAAGGATGAAATTCTGGAACTCATTGTTGATAATGCCATAAAAACAATGAACGGCAAAGCGGCGTGTCTCTTTCTGGCGGAGGAAGGGGAAGCGATTTACCAGCCCGTGGCGCAGAAAGGATTGTCGGAAAACTATTTGCATGCAGACCCCATGAAAGCAAAGAAGGCCGCTAAGGATGTTTTTGAAAGAGGATACCTGGCAATCAGGGATGCATCCAGTGATCCCAGAGTTGAAAATCATGATGCCAAAAAGGAAGAAGGAATTGCATCTATTTTGGTTGTGCCGGCTTTGTTTAAGGGGAAAACCGTTGGAATACTTGCACTTTACACTGACAAGCCGGTGGATTTTTCGCCTGAGGAAATAGAGTTTCTTAAGGCGCTGGCCGAGCAGGGAGCAATTGCAATAGAGCACGCTCGGCTTTTTGAGCAACTGCGTGAAAATACGCGGATATTTCTGGATATAGCGGCAAGTATACATTCAAGCCTGGATATAAAAAAGATTCTGCATATTCTTTCAGCCGATGTCGCTGATGCTCTGGGGGTTAAAGCGTCATCCATTCGTCTCCTCAACGAAGACACCCAGCTGCTCGAGCTGGTTTCCAGCTATGGTCTCAGTGAGGAATATCTGGATAAGGGCCCCGTTCGTGCTGATAAAAGCATTAGCGACACCTTGAAGGGAAAACCGGTGTGGATCGAAGACGCTACCACGGATGACCGGGTTCAATATCATGATGAGAAAAAGAAGGAAGGTATTGTATCAATTTTATCAGTACCGATAAAGACAAAGGAAAGAGTTATAGGCGAGTTGAGACTTTACACGGATAGAAAAAGGGAGTTCACGGAAGACGAGATTATGCTGGTGAACGCTCTCGCCTATCTGGGAGGTCTTGCCATTCAAAACGCGTCGCTTTACCTGATGTTGAAAACTGATATGAAAGAGCTCCAGGAGGATATCTGGAGTCACAGGTCGTGGTTTTAACACCTGACAGTTCCCGGGAAAATACCTATGGAGGAAAATTATGATAGGAAAAACCATAGATGAATTGCAGATCGGAGAGAGCGCGGAATTTTCAAAAACCATAGCAGAGTCAGACGTGTATCTTTATGCCGGAATAACGGGAGATTTTAATCCCGCTCATATCAACGAGGAATACGCCAAAAAGACTTTTTTTGAAACAAGGATTGCCCACGGTATGCTTCCCGCCGGTTTTATCTCGGCTATTCTGGGAACCAGGCTTCCCGGCCCCGGAACAATTTACCTGAAGCAGGACCTGAAATTTCTGGCTCCTGTACGCATAGGGGATACGATAACCGCAAGGGTGGAGGTAACGGAAGTTAACAGGGACAAGAAGAAGGTCAGGCTTAGAACAACCTGTACTAACCAGGATGGAACGCTTGTCCTGGATGGCGAAGCGGTGGTAAGTCCGCCGAGACCGCCGAAAAAATAATCGACTGAATCGGAGTAGCCGGTACTTCCTGAAAGATGTTTCTGGAAGCTGGTATCAGATTACAAGATTAAGCAAACGAGGCGGGATTCCTTCCCGCCTCCGAGTATGTGTACTTTCTCCGAAAGCTCGGGGTATTTCTACTTCTCCGGCTCTTCTTCCTCCGATTTACCCGGCTGATTAAAAAGATCGAAAGGTGATTTCACGGGAAAAAGATTCAGCATGGCCTTCTGGCCCATGCTTGAAATATCAATCCCGAGCTCCAGCCACTTTTTAAACTGTTCGTCCACTGCTGACTTGTACGTTAGATAGTTCTTTATTGTAAGTTCCAGGTACTTATCGAAAAATTCGCTCAATACGTTTTCTCCGTAGCGTATGATAAGGTGAAGAAGTGAAACTGGAAGAAAAGAACTGTTTCGGCGTGTTTCTTCCAGTATTACCTGGGTGAGGATGAATGCCGTGACGTTTTCTCCGCTCCTGACATCAGTAACTTCCACTTCGTAGCCGTTTTTTATCATTTCGGCCACTTCTTTGAGGGTAACATAAGTACTGTTCCTCGTATCGTAAAGCCGCCTGTTAGGGTATTTTTTTATAATTATTTTTTCCGCGTCATGTTTCTCCATTTCGGCTCCTGACGCAACGCACAAATATATCCCCAGGTCAATCATACTTTTTCTGTACATTACCTTTTAAATAAGATATTTTAGTATGTCAAGTTATTTCATTTTAGGGTGGGTAGCGATAAAATTCTTTGTGCGTTGCAACATTTTTTTCTTGACATTATAGGTCCAGTGTTTATAGTGTGGGTACATGTGGCCGGTAGATGGCATTTTGACCACAACCAAAAAAGAAAGGTGTAAATCATATGAGCGCTTTCGATCTTGCGGAGACATTTTATGCAATGCAAAGAGAAATACTGCGGGCGACCGCTCAAGCAACGAGTTTAATGTGGATGCAAGCTATTGAACTTACCGATTCAATAGTCAGGAAAAATCCATTTGTTCCGGAAAGTAACAGGGAGTTTCTTCATGGTTTTCTGGTGTCATATCTCGATTTTATGGAAAAGAAGGGAGAAGTTTTGAGTGTTATGAACGAGGCATCGGAAGATATATTGTCCTTTGTCTGTAAGTCCACTCATTATCATGGTCATGCAGCTCAAAATCGAGCTACCGATATCTGCGAGCAGGTGTTGAACGCGGTAAAAGGTGGAAATCGGAAATAGTGGCAAGATTGCCATCTACCGCCAATAAATAGAATGCTAGGAGGAATAGAGGAAAATGCTGCAACCGGAAATGATCAAACAGATGATAGAATTTAACAGGACGGCCTTCGAGAGTACCTTTAAAGCCATGTCCATGGTGCAAGATCAAACAGAGGAGATGCTTCTGGCCTACATGGAAAAGTCCCCTTGGATACCGTCTGAAGGGAAAAAGGTGTTAATGGAATGGCTGGAAAAAGGTAAAAAATCCCGTGAGGAGTACAAAAAGATAGTTGATGATGGCTTCAAAAGGATGGAGAATATTTTTTCGAAGACTGAGAAAAAGGCCAAAAAGAGCAGTGAAGCAAAAACAAAGTAAAGTAAAAGGAGAAAATCAATGGAACCGAAAGAGATGATGAAGCAGATGATTAAATTGAACAAGACCGCTTTTGAGAACACTTTTAACTCTATCGTTATGTTGCAGAACCAGACAGAGCAGATGGTTCAAACCCTGGTATCTCAGTCGCCATGGCTTCCGGACGAAGGTAAAAAGGCCCTTGAGGAATGGGTTAAGGCCTACAAAAAGGCCAGAGATGAATTCAAAAAGGCAGTGGATGAAAGCTACAAGAAGGTTGAAGATTTTTTTGAATAATAACGCGAAATCATTACCGGTAAAATCCGGGAGTAGCGCGATGCTCCCCGGATTTAGCCGGTAGTTGGGTGCAGCGGGTATGAACAGAGAGTTTTTGGAATTTTTCGGAAATTTTCTCGTCGACGTGGCGAAGGGGCAAAAACGGGTGGAGGAAATCCTTGGGTGGATTTCGGGAGGATTCAAGGGGTACGAAGATTTAAACGAGCAGTTTAAAAAGTTTTACGGCCTTGACAGGCTTTCAGAAAATGACCCGGAGTACAGCACCACGTGGCAGAAGTCCGTCGAGGATTTTCGGAAAGCGTTTAGCGAATACCTGGAGTTATTCGACGTCGTTTCAAGGGAAAAATACGATAGAGTTGCAAGAGAATGCGAGGAACTTAAAGAAAAAGTAAGGGAGCAGGCTCAAAAAATAGAGAAACTTGAGGCCATGCTGAAAAGCAAGGGAATGGAATACGCAAGTCTGGCTGCGGAGTTTCAGCAAATGGTTGAAAAACAGGCCAGGGAATACCGGAAGGTGTTGGAAAGCTTCACGGTCCCATTCGATAAACCGGATTCGGATAAAGAAAGCGGCTAGATGGCCGCAGAGGTGAGAAAATGAATGATAAAAAAGTTTGCATGACTGACTACTACGTTGAATTCCTTGAGCAGTTAAACGAATCAACAATTAAGGCATTTTCATCCACGGCACAAGCATGCGGCAGCTTTATGGAGGCTATATTTAAACACGACCGTGTCGATGCAAAAAGCAATGCTTTTTCCCCGGATCTCAGTGAACTGAAAGAGATTTACATAAATACCCTGGAACACCTCAAAAAAATGATGGAACCTATCGCAGGTTCTCATCCCGATTATGACGAAATAGCAGATCTTGCCGTCGCAAGCGCCGGGAAAGGTTTTGATGTTTGCTTTTACTGGTATCCCTTCATTGAAGAAAACTCCAAAAAGGTCATGCAGCTTGCCAGGGAAAACCTCGAGCTTATTAACCGAATGGCAAGCCCCGGCTCCTTATCAAAACCGGGCAAATTCTTCGAGAAGTGGACGCAAATTTCCTCCCGGGTCTTGAATACCCTGCCCGATTCTTCTGCTACCGTGAACGCAATTTCCGGATTTGTTGCGAGGTTTGCCGATTTAATAAAATCGAACATGGAACTTCAGAGAAAGATACTTAAGCCGGCCTTCGTAACCAGAAAGGAGTTTGCCGGGATTGCCGAAGACGTAAACAAGATTAAGCTTATCCTTGAAAAAAAGCTAAAAGAACCGGTTCCTGGGGAGCCGGAAAAAACGGCAAAAAAACAGGCAAAGGGAAAAAAGTAGGAAGGGAATTCCTAAGCCGCCCGTAACTAATCGGGATCGCCGAAATCGGGAGCTATCTTTTGAAACGGTCATTGGCATGGCGGAGGCCAGCACCACCCGTTCCGTGAAGCCTCATGTACGAAGTACCTGTGGCGGTACGCCGGCTCATGACTTTCCGGCGGCAAACTTTAAGCAGGCGGTTTGATGGACCAGCTCAGCTGCTTCGAAATACCATCTTTCCCGACATGCTCAGATCGTATCCTTCAAAGGTGCCTGCTAACTCTTTGAAGGCCTTATCCTGAAGAAGGCCGAGAAACCTCTGGATAGGTTTATCGAAGAAAAGGTCTTTCGGAACAAGAAGATCATATCGCTCTTTTTTAAGCGGAATGAACTCGAGCCCAAGAAGCGAGGCAATGGCCTTTATGCCTGGTGCGGCATCGGCCCGCCCGGACAGGATCTCGAGCCCGACAGAAAGATGGGTGGGAAATTCGCTCACAAAGCCATTTATTCTGGCCGGGTCCAGTCCGGCCTTTTTCAGTTCGTGTTCCAGAAGCAATCTGGTTCCTGTTCCCTTCTGGCGATTCGCTATTTTCACGTTTTTTCCGGATAGTGAGCTAACGTTTTTAATTTTCTTCGGGTTTCCCCTTGCCACGATTATTCCCTGCTCCCTGAAGCAGAAATTAACCACCGCCGGAAGCGGACCATCTATCGCTTCTTCCAGGTAGGCAAAGTTGTATTCTTCTTCATCGCTGTGCATAAGGTGGGCCGTCGCTATCTGGCACTGTCTCTTGTTCAGAGCCCTCAGACCCCCGAGGCTCCCGGTGGAACCGAATACCGCAAGAGAATCCTCGTAGACGGAATTGTATAACGCTATGGTTCTCTCCAGCAGAAGATCATTGCTTCCCGCCAGCACCAGCACGGCTCCCGAACCGGTAGCGGGTTGCCTCGGATAGTTAATGACGTGGCTTTCAATCCACTTTTCAACGAGGTGCCTGGGGAATATCCACTTGCCGGTCACCTTGCAAGCGGGAAGGCCTTTTTCGGAAATCAAAGAATAAACCACCTTCTCGTTAACATCCAGAAGTTCCGCCACTTCCCTGGTGCTGAGAAAGGTCCTGGGACTGTCGGGCATGAGGTTTCTCCATAAAGGTAATTTTCGGTAAGTATAGGTGGTCGGGGCTCTCGAAGTCAAGCATTAAAGGTTCTAGTTTATCCTGGTCTGCAGGTTTAAGTGGGAACACATTACTGGTGGTGGGTCACTTTTCATCGTACCTGCCAATCCCGGCTTCGTTTGAAAATTTTGCCGTTCCGTTGACATTTCACTTTTCCGAAGAACGAACCGTAATGTTCGAAGACAGCCCTCAAGGCATGTAACTTTTTTGAGTGTCTTAATTTTTGTGTCGGGATTCGAGTGTTTCCTCCCGAGGTGGACCTGCAATCGCGATTGGAGAAAAACAAATTTTTTGCCCAAATATCGGCTGCGGCCTTGTTGCACTAGGTGCATTTGGGTTATTTAACGTAACTATAGAGACAAATGTTCTTGACTATTGTGTTCAAATTGATATAGAAGCACTCACAATATTAAAAGTAAACCTAAAACGACGCTAGGGTCATGTTTGGATGGGGTAAATAAAGTTATGAAGAAATCAATTCCTTTCGTGCTGGTTTCGTTTGTGTTGTTGTTTCTGTTGCTGATTCCTTTTGGACACCCGGGTGCTGAACCCCGCGGGAAGCTTATTGTTTTTCACGCCGGGAGTCTTTCGGTTCCGTTTGCCGAGATAGAGAGACAGTTTGAGGCGAAGTATCCGGAGGTTGATGTGCTCCTTGAAGGTGGCGGCAGTACCAGGATGGCAAGGATGATTTGTGAAGTTGGAAAGCCGGCCGATATAATGGCTGCCGCGGACTACGCGGTGATAGACACGTTTCTTATCCCCGGGTTCGCCAGGTGGAATGTTCAATTTGCCACCAATCAGCTGGTGCTCTGTTACACGGACAGGAGCAAGTACGCGTCAGAAATAAATTCCGGCAACTGGTATGAGATTCTCCTGAGAAAAGGTGTTGCGTGGGGACATGCCGATCCGAATATTGATCCCTGCGGATACAGGAGCTTGATGGTCATGCAACTTGCCGAAAAATTCTACAATAAGCCCGGACTTTACAAAAAGCTCCTGTTAAGCAGGCCGAAGAAAAACATCCGGCCCAAATCCGTTGAGCTTATTTCACTGCTGCAAACCGGCAACATGGACTATGCCTGGGAGTATCTTTCCGTGGCGGTGCAGCATCATCTCAGGTACGTAAAGCTCGATGATCACATAAACCTTGGTAACTACAACTACGACAGCTTTTACAGGCAGGCCGTGGTGAAGGTGACAGGAAAAAAACCCGGTCAATGGATAACAAAGCGCGGTAAATCGTGCACCTACGGAATCACCATGCTTACCAATGCGAGGAACCGGGAAGCCGCGATTGCTTTCCTGGAGTACCTGTTCAGCCCGGCCGGAGGGCTCAAAGTACTAAAAGAGATGGGGCAACCGCCACTTGTCCCGTGCCGGGTCCCGAGCCGGGAAATGTACGAAAGGCTCCCCAAAGTCCTTCAAAA
>JALXAI010000285.1 GCA_026992215.1 Desulfobacterales bacterium
TGTGGTACAAGGTAAACAAGCTTATAGCTTCCATCCGCGGGGTGCCGCAGGGGGTCAGCTTGCCGAGTCCTCCCACGCACCAGACCAAGTACTCCATCGAAGAGGCCGTGGCAAAAATGATCCAGTCAATGTACATGGCATGGGGTTTCAGGGTGCCGGTGTATCCAAAGATATCAGGGACATCCACCGCCCTGGCCGTGCTCAATAACTTGACCAGGAATCCGTACGCGGCAGGACTGGCCATTGACGGCGAGGACGGGGGTACCGGGGCAGCGTACAACGTCTCCATGAACCACATGGGGCACCCGATTGCCAGCAATATCAGGGATTGCTATCTTAACCTTGTCAAACTTGGAAAGCAAAACGAAATTCCTCTTTTTGCGGGCGGAGGCATCGGGAAACACGGCAATCTTGCCGCAAATGCTGCAGCCCTGATCATGCTGGGTGCAAGCGGAGTTCAAATTGGCAAGTACATCATGCAGGCTGCTGCGGGATGCCTGGGTTCCGAGTCCGACAGATGCAACATTTGCAACATAGGTTTGTGTCCCAAGGGAATCACGTCCCAGGATCCGAGATTGTACCGAAGACTTGATCCCGAGAAAGTTGCCGAAAGAGTGGTGGATGTCTTCCTGTCATTCGACACGGAGCTGAAAAAAATCGTCGCACCCCTGGGAAGATCCACGTCCCTGCCCATCGGGATGTCGGATGCACTGGGGATCAATGACAAAAATATAGCCGACAGGCTGCAAATTAAATACGTGGTTTAGTTCGAGGAGTGGAAACGACTATGCATGTCAAAAGAGAAGATTCCAAGTTTTATCTCATTTCGGGTGTTGAAAACGGTCACAGGGTAGAATCCCGTATCCTCGAAGAACGAATCCAGAATGCGGTTTCAGAAGGGCACCGGTTTCTGGAAATTCATGCTATGGGACAACACGGCATCGGTGGCCGGCTCTGGAGAGCAGGACAGGAAAACGTTTACGTTAAAGTGACCGGTCATCCGGGACAGCGACTGGGTTCCATGGGTTTCCCGAATACTTCCATAGAGGTGATGGGGCCCGTTTCCGACGATGTTGGCTGGTTAAACGCAGGGGCAGAAATTATCGTTCACGGTCACGCCACCAATGGAGCTGCAAACGCCATGGCGCAGGGCAAAATTTACGTGGCCGGCAATATTGGCGCTCGAGGCATGACCATGACGAAGCATAACCCCAGGTTTGATCCCCCGGAACTGTGGGTGCTGGGGTCGGTGGGAGATTACTTCGCCGAATTCATGGCCGGAGGCATTGCCGTGATATGCGGATATGACCCTCAAAACCCGGACAACGTGCTCGGCTACAGGCCATGCGTGGGGATGGTCGGGGGCAAGATCTTTTTCCGTGGACCGCACATGGGCTTCAGCCAGCATGATGCGAAACAGGTTCCCATCTCGGACGAAGAATGGGAGTGGCTGACTAAAAATCTTCGCGTTTACCTTCAGAAGATTGATAAGGCCGATTTATACACACTGTTAAGCAAGAAAGAAGACTGGCAGTTGCTCGTGGCAAGGACTCCCCACGAACGAAGCGTTCGAGTACGCCGATCCATGCATTCCTTCAGGGAAGAAATCTGGGACAGGGAGCTTGGCAAAGGAGGATTGATAGGCGACATAACTGATATCGACAGAAGTCCTATTCCTGTAATTGTGACCGGAGAACTGAGACGATTTGTTCCCGTGTGGGAAAACAAGAAATATGCGCCGCCATGCGAGGCAAGTTGCCCCACGGGGATCCCCGTTCACGAGCGCTGGAAGCTTATAAGAGATGGCAGGGTTGACGAGGCGGTGGATCTTGCCCTGGCATACACTCCGTTTCCCGCGTCCGTGTGCGGATATCTGTGTCCGAATCTTTGCATGCAATCGTGTACCAGAAACACTGCAAAGATGCCGCCGGTGGACGTGCGCAAGCTCGGCCAGGCCAGTATTAAAGCTCATGATCCCGAACTTCCTCCACTGGGCGACCACAAAATAGCCGTGATAGGCGGAGGTCCGGCAGGCATTTCCATAGCATGGCAACTCAGAATGAAAGGGCATGACGCAGTTATCTACGACATGCAGGAAAAGCTTGGAGGCAAAATAAGTTCCGTTATTCCCAGCTCCAGAATTCCGGAAGACATAGTGAACGCGGAACTGGAAAGAGTGAGAAAGATACTGCCCCACGTTCACCTGCAGCAAAAGCTGACCAAGGATGATATCGAGCAGCTCAAATCTGATTACGATTTCGTGGTCATTGCCGTTGGTGCCCAGAAACCGAGGATCTTGCCGGTACCGGGCAAGGAGCGTCTTATTCCCGCCCTGGAATTTTTGAAGCAGAGCAAGAAAAACGAGGCCAGGGTCGGCAAGAGGGTCGTGATTATCGGTGCCGGAAACGTCGGCTGCGATGCAGCCACGGAAGCTCACAGGCTGGGAGCCGAAGATATAACCCTCATCGATATACAGGAACCGCTTTCTTTTGGCAAAGAAAGAGAAGAAGCGGAAAAGATAGGTGCCAAGTTCAAGTGGCCATGTTTCACCAAGGCCATTACCGAGGAAGGAGTGGAATTGACCACCGGTGAAGTTATCCCCGCCGATACCGTGATTATTTCCATCGGGGATATGCCCGATCTCGAGTTTTTACCCGATTCAGTGGCCACGGATCGAGGTTTTATCGTGGTTAACGAAATCTACCAGACCTCTGACCCCAAGATATTCGCCGTAGGCGATGCGGTAAAGCTGGGACTGCTAACGGAAGCTATAGGCGCCGGGCGTAAAGCGGCACAGGCCATCTGTGATATGCTGGAAGGAAAACGACCACGGCTCGATCATAAGACCATGATCGACCCGCACAGGGTAAAACTCGAATACTACGATCCGAGACTGGTGGAGTTCCACGACGTCCACGAGTGCGGTACCCAGTGCGCATCGTGCGGCGCGTGCAGGGACTGCGGGTTGTGCGTGAGTATTTGCCCTCAATCGGCAATTTCCAGAAAGGATCTGGGCAACGGTGACTTTGAGATGGTGGTAGATCCCGAGAGATGCATTGGCTGCGGTTTTTGTGCCGGTGCCTGCCCCTGTGGTATCTGGAACCTTGTCGAAAACGACCCAATCGAATAACAGAATACTTACTGCAAAAGCAAGGGGTGGAATGATAGCCACCCCTTGCTTCCATGAACAGCTGCGACAAAATCGGTGACAGACTAAAACATCCTGGCCGTTATCCACGTTGCAAGCCGATTTCCCGCAACCACGAAGAGCGCTATAATAAAGGTCTCGATCGCGGCCTTCACGCTCACCGAACTGATAACCAGTGCGGCCAAAAAATCCGTAAAAATTGCGAAAACCAGCCCTCCCACGAGTCCCCATTGCTGAATTATCCATGTCATGATTACCAGCAGGGGAATACTGCAAATGGTGCCGAGAATAACCAGGACATAAATCGAGAGATCAAAATTCTTGGCGATAAGATTTGTCATGGCTGCCATACGGGGGCACACGATAAAAAAAGCAAAAGCAGCCATCGCGACGCCAAATGTTAAAAGGTTCTCATTCATATAGCTCTCCTCCCTTTGAATTTACTCATGAATCATTCAGTCTCAGGGTTGCAACTCCGAAAGAGGATTTCCTGGTTCCAGCTTTAGATTCTCAATGTAACTCTAAGGGAATTATACCTGTTACCAGAAACCCGCACCCCACACAAGCTCAACGCATTGTCGGCCGAATCCATCCCGTCCGGGTACATCCAATCACACCACGTATTTTGCTTCGGGACTCTTATCAGAATACCACTTCCCGGGAATGAACTCCTTTCTCCCCTCAACAAATTCCATGTCCACCGGCCTTAGTACTATAATGACCGCTTTTTCCAGACTTCACCCACCTCAAGTAATTCTTTACCGCCCCGAATTTCCACCCCAGGCCGCTCGCAAAGTGTAAAAGGTCATCGAAACCTAGTTTTTCATACGAGAGAAATCTTCGAAGGTGATATCCCAGGAACCTGTGAGAAGCCCTGTAAATCAGTCTCCATCGATATTTGTACAGAAAGTAAATTCCCAGTGCTCCAATCGCCCCCGGAACAGTTATGACCAGAAACAAGTTTGAACGGAAGTGGTTATAAAAGTAAGGATAAAGACCGATTGACACTGCTGCAAAGGTAAGATGCATGCCAACATCGGCATTGCCGGTAACTTCATACAATGATTTCTGCCTATTGATTTCGTAAAGGATGCCATGAAACAGCGCATAGAGATGGCGATAGAGTTTTCGGCGAGGATCGCTTTTATTGTTGAGACCCTCCCTGTACAGGCTCAACAGGTTTTCGTTTGTCTCCGTGATGAAGCTTTTAGAAGGAACAATAGAGTCTTTGTCGGGAAAAACTTTCAGATGAATCCCCGGCGGCAGGCTGGAGGGTACCGCGCAAAGCCGACATCTGGCATATGCACCGGCTTCCCTGTATTTGCCCCTGAAAAAAAACACGCGCTGAGATTTTAGTATTTTAACCGCATCGGCTATCACTATTTCACCGCATGCAGGACAACTGATCGCCAACGCGCCAGTTTCTTCATAGGCAGTGCGAACACCAAAAACCATGGGAATAGCAGCCATGCCCCATCTCCAGATCTTGCCAGTTGCTGTGTTCCCTTTACCCTCCCGCGTTAATTGCCCGAGACTCCAGGGAAAATCTGCCTGTCTTCAGCGACTCAAAAGAATTTTTTTGTTTTAACAGCCTAATGGTACGGTACTTCCACACATTACGTTCCTTGATTTACGCGCGAAAAGCCGATGCTTGAAATGCTCAGGGCAGCGCCCGCCGCCACCTAACCAGCACGGGAAAACCGGAACCGCAAGAACGACTAAAGAGAAAACTACCGCTTCCCCCGAGCATTTTACCAAAAGACATTACACGTTCAGAGAAAGTATTTCAAAATACTACAAAATTCCTGTCTTCTTCTTTGGCTTTCCTTGCCCTGTTCACTCTTTCCTGGCTCGCCAGGTCGTCTCTCCAGTAAAAGCCCTCGTTGTTTTTCCCAAAAGTTCTGTCCTCTTCGGCCACAAGAGGCACCCGGGCTTTCTCGACATTCGGATCGTTCACGTGGTTCGCAACGGAATCCTTCGTTCTCCACGTGCCATCCGAACCCTTCTCCCATATCTCTTCGTCCCTCATGGGTTCAATCCAGGCATTGAATTCTTCCTCGGTAATACCAAGGAAATCAAGGTAGACGTCCAGGGAACTCGGGCGCACATGGTCGTACTTTTTCACCATTTCAATACCTTCTTCCCTGGTCATTCTGCCATGCCGGATCTCCATGCTCGCATCATCCGTAGCCCTGCCGTAGCCAAATTTCAGATACTTAAGGTAGTCGTGAACCTCGTTGGCATGGTCTTCAATCTTTCCGTACAGCTGAAAAGTTCTTTCTCTCAAACCCGGGTGGATGGAAAAGCCATACTCCCTGTGCATTTTTTTGGCATGAGTCAGGGCGTCCCAGTAGTAGAAGTTGCTCAGGTATATCCCCCTTACCCCAACCCTTTCAATTTCTTCATCGGAAGGATACACGTAAGGGGCGATGTCATGTTCCGTTATGCCGCTTTCTTCGTTAATCAGGTCATGAGGCTCAAGCCCCCTCATGTCATGCTCCTGCCTCGACCACTTGGTGTGTTCCACCAGGTCTTCCAGAGTCACGATTCCTGTCAGTTCTGCGAAACCGTGCTCTCCGAATACGACCAGGGGAATATTGTACTTGACCGCGACCTGGAAGGGGAAAGTACGAATTCCCGCGTGATAGTGCCATGTAAGGTCCCCCACCCTTTTCAACATGTACCGAGATAGTTTTCTTGCGGTTTGAGGATTAACATTGAAACGAATAAGATCACACCCGAAGGTGCTGACCAGGTTGCGCAGATTCTTTATACTAAGCCTCGTGTTGTAACAGTGATTGAAGGTGACAA
>JALXAI010000286.1 GCA_026992215.1 Desulfobacterales bacterium
AGGTAATTTCCTTCCACGCGGTCCTGCAGGTATACAAAGTCGAAAGTTCTTCGGTCTGCCTGATCGAACCATCGGTACCCTGTTTCCCTGCACTGCTTGCAGGCCTTCCTTGGAATTAACACGGCGCAGATTCGCTTGCGACCCAGGGCATGCGAGTCAATCCTGAGGGCTCCCGCGCACCGGTCGCAAAGCATCACTTCTTCTTCCTGTCGTTCCGATATATTATCAGTATCGTAATATATCTGGCGGTTCCTTTTCTTTGTCTCTCCCCCGGACAGCTTCCTTGGAGCCATGGCCTTAATATTCTGCCTGTACTCGTTTATTTCGTCGCACAACTCCTTTATGTAGTCGGTGTTGCTCTGTGGCTGCCTTATTTTTTCATGGTCGTAGTCTGGCTCCAGAACATGATCGAAGTTGAGCCCGGCCATTGCCAGGATAATTCCGAGGTTTACGTAGGGAAGAGCCCCTTCGATGGAATATCCGCCTTCAAGTACTGCCACGTGAGCCCCAAGTTTTTTCGTCAGCTTTGCATAGCCCTGCGCTGAAAAGTTCATGTTTGTGATCGGATCCGTGTAGTGATTGTCCTGTCCCGCGGAGTTGATTATGAGCTCGGGTTTGAAGTCATCCAGGGCCGGCAGGATAACTTCTTCCAGGGCATAAAGAAAGCCTTCTTCCGATGTCTTCGGAGGCAGGGGAATATTAATGGTGGTTCCCAGTGCGTTTGGTCCTCCCATCTCATACTGGAAACCGCTTCCGGGGTAAAGAGTTCTGCCGTCCTGGTGTATCGATATGTAGAGAGTATCAGGGTCGTGCCAGTAAATGTCCTGGGTTCCGTCTCCGTGGTGGCAATCGGTATCGACAATGGCGACACGGTCAATCCCGTAGGTATCCCTGAGATATTCCACCATTATGGCTTCTATGTTAATGTTGCAAAATCCCCTTGCGCCATGCACCACGCGCATGCTGTGATGACCTGGCGGTCGAACAAGGGCAAAGCCCTTTTCCACTTTTTTGTTCATGACGGATTCCGCTACCGTGATCGCGCCACCTGCGCTTATCAGGTGCGACTCAGTAGTTACGGCTTCTTCGTCTGGCACGCAAAAATGCACCCGCTGAATGTCTTTCCTGGTAGCTATGGCTGGCTTGTATTCAACGATTCCCTCAATATCGAAGAGGCCTTCCTCAAAAATCTGGTCCTGGGTGTAGAGAAGGCGTTCTTCCCGTTCCGGATGAGTGGGAGAAATCGCCCAGTCGAATGCGGGAAAAAAAACGAGTGCCAAAGGATGCTTAGCTTTCATACCTAACCCTTTATGATCTGATTACTCCAGGCTTTATCTGCACTTTCACGCGTATATTTTTGCCGGTGGTGTAAAATCCCCTCACCATGTTGAACTCGTGGTGTTCGACCAGTTCCAGCTCCATGTCTTCTTCGTGACATCCAAGCTCGACTGCCTTTTTTCTGAGCATTTCGTAAGCCTTGCCTATTATTTCATGCTTTGAAATCGTGTGAGGTATCCGATCCCGGTAATCCATCTCGGGTATTACCAAAAATCCCTGTTCGGTGTCGGCAAAAAGCGTAATAGCACAGGTGGTTCGTGCGCATGCAGCCCCAATTGCGTTGGTTACCTCGGAATACCTGGCCACTTTCACGTCCAGGCCGGAGAGTTGCCTCAGTTTGTCGGAAAGATATGGAGCTGGGCCACCTACCAGGAACAGGCTGTCCGGTTTGAGCCTGTAGTCCGTCAACAATTCTTTGATGGTATATACAGGCTTGGAATTTATTTCTTCCACCATGGAATCAAGTGATTTCAGTATGGATGTACACGTTTTATCGACTATTTGTTCTGCGGCTTGAAGTGGTGTCATGTTTATCCTGTCGCCTATCTGCTTCATACCTTCCAGGGCACGTTCCCTGTTCCCCTGGCTGGTTACGCCCAGTACCACCAGGGCATCGGTGGGAGTGGGAGCCGTTCCTCCGTGTGCCATGGCAGGGCCCGTGCGTTGTGGTCCTATTACGAGGTCATCTCCGCGGACGCTTACCGTGCTATCGCCGCCAATTCCGACAGATTTTGTTTTAAAGGATCTCACAAGCGTCTGGTAGCGATCTATTTTTATCCCCAGTGGTTCAAAAAGTGGAACCCGGTCTACCAGGATAGCCATGTCGGTAGTAGTTCCGCCGATATCGAGTACGGCCGCCGCGCTGGAATCCGGAGGGTAAAGCATGGCACCTATTATGCTGGCGGCAGGCCCGGATAGTATGCACTGTACCGGCTGTTCCATGGAAGCGTTCAACGTTAGAGTACCTCCGTCGGCTTTCAGTATAAACGGGACCTGAACCAGCCCATGCCGGGCCAGAGAATCTCTTATCGAGTTAAAAAAAGTCAGATGTACCGGCTGAACTGCCGAGTTGAGGTATGTGGTCGCTATTCTTCTCGGGAAGTTCAGGCTTCCGGATACCAGGTGCCCCAGACTTATGTGGTCGAACCTGTCCTTGAGCAATTCCCTGACAGCCAGTTCCTGGACCGGATTTCGAACCGAAAACTTGCCGACAACAGCTACGTTTTTGATTCCCGCCTTCTGGAATTTACCGGCGGCGTTCATAATTTCGGTCCTGTCAATGGGCTTTACTTCCCTGCCCCGGTGATCAACGTAGCCACTCACGGGCACATAGTATTCTCCCACGGAAAACTCGTCGGGATCAATGCCGGGGCCACTGATTACTATGACCCCGACGGGGCTCGTTTTGCCCTGGACTATCGTGTTGGTTCCCAGGGTGGTACTCAGGACAACCCTTTTGATCTGTTTAGGTGACGCGTTTGACAGGATCAAGGAAAGGGCGTTTAACACACTTTCAAGAAGATCATCTGGCTGCGTGGGAACCTTAATCTTATCAAACAATTCACCTTTTTGTATCAGGACCGCGTCTACATGCGTTCCTCCAACATCGAGGCCAAGAAGCATCTCTGTTTTCCTCTATGAACTGGTTGTTTATGAGGTAAATGCAAGGTTAGCCATGCTAACCAAAATGCCTGGTCATGTCAAAGAAATTTGTGCCTTTTGTCACCTGTTAAAGTTCCTTTGAGATTTACAATCAGCGCAAAAACCTGTAAGATTTCCAGCATATCTCAAGCCGGTCACCCGGTCAATTCAGTTTGGCGAGGTTAACACGTGATTCCACTAAAAGACAAGAATCCATCTCCTGTTTTCCCGTACGTTAATATTTGCATAATTGCGGTGAATGTCCTGGTGTTCTTCTATGAGCTCTCCCTCGGCCCCTACCTGCAACACTTCATTTTTTACTACGGCATAGTGCCTGTGAGGTACTTCGATCCCAGGTTTGCTCATTACTTCTCTATTGTTGACCAAATTGTACCGATCTTCACATCAATGTTCTTGCATGGAGGATGGTTGCACCTGATCGGCAACATGTGGACGCTGTATATTTTTGGAGACAACGTGGAGGGTTATCTGGGGCATTTCAGGTACCTCGTGTTTTATTTTCTCTGCGGGCTGATCGCAGCTTTTATTCACATAGTCACAAACGCTCATTCTCATGTACCGACCATAGGGGCGAGCGGAGCGATTGCCGGGGTAATGGGGGCATACTTCCTGCTCTACCCCAACGCGAGAATACTCAGCCTGGTGCCGATTTTCTTTTTTGTCACCATTATTGAAATACCCGCCTACGTGTTTTTGGGGTTCTGGTTTTTCATACAGTTTTTTAACGGGACTTTTGCCATTGCCAGCGGTGCCAACCAGTTCGGCGGGATTGCCTGGTGGGCTCACATCGGGGGATTTGGAGGGGGATATTTGCTGCTCAAGACTGTTTTTGGTCCCCAAAAACCTCGAGGAAGAGATGTCAGGTGGACTGGTTTGAAAAAAAGGTTCTGAATGCTGCGGGTTAAGAATCTCTCGGTATCATATGGTAAGATAAAAGTGCTCAGGCAGGTTACCTTTCACGTGAAACCAGGTGAAATTGTAACCCTCGTGGGTAGCAACGGCTCCGGGAAAAGCACGCTGTTAAGCGTTTTAAGCGGCCTGAAAAAGGAGCTTGGCGGTGAAATAATATTCGATCAGCGAAGGATAAATGGTCTTCGTCCCGATCAGATCGTAAGGCTAGGTGTTGTCCAGGTGCCGGAGGCGCGGCAGCTTTTCAATTCCATGACGGTTGAGGAGAACATCGCCCTTGGGGCATACATTCACAGGAAAACGGCATCGAAGTCGGAATTGAAAGAAAGGGAAGAAAGGGTATACGAGCTATTTCCTGTTCTACGCGAAAGAAAGACTCAGCAAGCCGGTACCTTGAGCGGTGGTGAGCAGCAAATGCTTTCCATTGCAAGGGCTCTTATGGCAAGACCCAGGTTGCTTTTACTGGACGAACCATCTCTTGGATTGGCTCCTCTGGTTGTAAGGGAGATATTTAAGATTATCGAGGAGATGAGAGAGGCGGGAACCACGATTTTGCTGGTTGAGCAAAACGCCCTGGCCGCACTCAGGGTTAGTGACAGAGGGTATGTACTCGAGTCCGGAAAGATAATACTGTCGGGTGATTCATCAGAGCTGCTTGAAAACGAGGAAGTGCGAAGGGCTTTTTTGGGTAAAGAGTACCGGGAAAAGTGGGAGAGATAAATTGAGAGGCACAGGTGGTAGTGCAACATATTCACCATGGGAAAAAGACCTGGAGGGCCTTGGCAGGGATCAGATCAGGGAGCTTCAGCTTGAAAGGTTGCAGCTTACGTGCAACCGGGCTTACAGCAGGGTGGATTTTTACAGGAAGCGTTTTGATGAAATAGGTCTTATGCCGGAGGACATCAAGGGTTTGGAAGACCTGGAGATGTTTCCATTCACGACCCAGGAGGACCTGGCAGGCCACTATCCTTACGGGATGTTTGCTGTCCCCCTGAAAGACATCGTAAGGCTCAAGTACTCAAAAAGCGTCGGAGACTCGCCCATTGTTATCGGTTACACGAAAAAAGACGTAAAAATCTGGAGCCAGCTGATGGCTCGCCTGATGGCTTCCATTGGAATAGATCGCAAAGATATAGTTCAGATTGCCTTCAACTACAGTCTTTTCACGGGCGCGCTCAATTTTAATGCCGGGACGGAGGAAATCGGTGCGACTGTGGCTCCTTCGGCCACCGTGTCAGCCACTATTCAGCTTAAAATAATGCAGGACTTCAGATCCACGGTTCTCGCTACAACACCTTCTTTTGCCCTCCATATCCTGAAGACCATGCGCGAGCAAAGCCTTGATCCTTACCTCTTCAATCTCCGGGTCGGCATATTCGGTCCCGACTTTATGAACTCAGAATTAAGAAAGGAACTGGAAGATGGCTTCGGTATCAAAGCCTTCAGCATATACGGCGTGGAAGAACTCGTGGAACCGGGGGTTGCCGGGGAATGTGAATGCCAGGACGGGTTACACATAGCGGAAGATCACTTTTATGCGGAGGTCATTAATCCGGCAAGCGGAAAGCTGGTTTCTCCTGGAACTCCGGGAGAACTGGTAATCACAACGCTAACCACGGAAGCCTATCCCCTTATTCGCTACCGAACGGGTAACATCACTTCTATCTGCGAATCCCCCTGCCACTGCGGGCGAAAAACCATTAGGATGAGCCCGAGCTTCAGGAGAACTGATGACAGGATCACCGTTCGGGGAGTTAGTGTTTATCCCCAGGAAATTGAGAGGATTATCAAGGAGATTGAGCCTGAAATAGCTGACTTCAGGCTGGTTGTGCACACCACCCGGGGGCTTGGTGACAGGCTCGAGCTGCTCATTGTACCTCCCGCTGATGAAAGTGTTATGAAAAGGAATCGCGGGCAGATTCTGGAAAATGTTCGAACAACCTTGAGACGGCACCTGGGGCTGGGGATAAGGGTTCAGTGGATCACCAGGGAAATGATCCCTGCGGAAGGAATGCTGTACAAAACCGTCGTAG
>JALXAI010000287.1 GCA_026992215.1 Desulfobacterales bacterium
CGGCAAGGGGAGCCATGTAACAAGATCATTTTCCAGGGGTAAATGGTGTTATCTTGGTCCCCTGCAGACCCATCCCGGCCATGAGTCCCTTTTGATTAAAGAAAAATGCGTAGATATCAGCCTTCCCGGTGGTTGTACTTAACTTCCTTGCAGCTCCCTTGTTTACCACCACGATGCTCGGCCCCACACCGATTTCCCAGCCCTTGCTGCTTGCAAGGTACGAAAGCGCCTTGTCCGTCATGAAAAACAGCGCATACCCGAAAGTCTGCACACCCGCCTGAAGGCCGAAGGACCCCGCCACGCTCTTGTAATATCCCATGATTTTACCGTTGGATACAAGGGCCCCTTCGCCGTACTGGGCACCGGCAAGAAACCCCGCCTTGTAAATCTTGGGGAAAACAAGTATACCTTTCGCGTCTTTCGCCAGCTCTTTTGCTTCCGGCGACGTCTTGTAGAGTTCGTCAAGGGCCTGCTTAACACTGTTGTCAATCTCGGAGGCAGACGCCGCAAGAACGTACTGTGCTCCAAACACCAAAACCAGGAGCAGGGTCGAAAATAAAATTGTTGTCTTGAGAAATTCCCTTTTGACCATTTTAACACTCCTTCCTTTTTGAGCAGGACTTGTGGATAGACCTTGTTACCAGACCGCCAACCTTCTTCAACCTGACTGCATGAACTATTGCTCAGGCAGGTTAAAAAGTCAATATTGAAATAAGACCTGTGCCGAAATACACCGGCAAAAAAATACCCGTTTATGTAACAAACGATGGCAGTGGGATCAATTTCCCCTGCACGCTACCAAAACGGTAGCACGAGGCTGAAAACCCTGGAACGTGGAAACGGAGCATGGCCGGGGAAGTAGTATCCGGGTGTTCCCCGCCTGTTGTGCGGCAGAAAAGAATAAGATCGTTTTCGGGCTTTTTATCTCTTGATCAGCTACAAGATGCTCTACTGCAGACCACCGGTGTTTTCTTGCTTCCGCCCCCACCCCGGGCTTTTTTACCTGAAAAGTTTTGGATCCATGGCGTCCCGTAGCCCTTCTCCTACCAGGTTGTAAGCGGTAATACTTGTAAATATGGCCAGTCCAGGAAAAATGGTGAGCCACCAGGCAAATTCGATGTAATCCCGGGATTGTGACAGGATATCCCCCCAGCTCGGGGTTGGTGGAGGCACACCGAAGCCCAGAAAGCTGAGGCTCGATTCGGTAAGAATTGCTCCGGCTATCCCGAATACCACAGACACCAGCACCGGTGCCATGGCATTGGGTAAAAGATGACGGCTTATGATCCTCGCGTGGGAAGCTCCCAGTGCCCTGGCCGCGAGTACAAATTCCATCTTCTTTAGCTTAAGGATTTCTGCGCGCACGAGACGTGCTATGCCCGTCCACCCGGTAAGGCCGATCACGGCCATGATGTTGTAAATACTTGGTGGTAAAAAGGCAATTATTGCTATGATGAGAAAAAAGGTGGGGATGGTCAGGATAATTTCAATTAACCTGTTTATAATGTGATCCACTATGCCGCCAAAGTACCCGGCAACAGACCCGAGTATCACGCCAATTACCGCCGCTATGCTCACCGCAACAAAGCCCACGGAGAGTGAAATCCTGGCTCCGTAGATCATCCTGGCCAGCACATCCCGTCCCCGGTCATCGGTACCAAGCCAGTGTTTCCTGCCGGGGGCTTCCAAAGTTGCCGTGAGGTCATACTCGGTCGCCGTGTAAGGAACAGGCGGGAATATGACAATGTCTCCGGGTTCTAACTCTTCCTTGAGTTCCTTGAAGTCTGTATTATGAAATTCCCTGTAGTCAAAGAGCGCGGGGAAATAGAGGTGCTTGTGGTAGTAAAGCAGTAGAGGTCGGTTATTGGCCAGAAGAGGCGCGAAAACGGCCACGAGCAGCAACATCACCGTAATAACCAAGCCGGCCATCGCCAGCCTGTTGCGTTTCAGCTGCCGCCAGACCATCCCCCAGTAAGTTAAACTTTTCCTTTCTATTTCAGACATTACTCCAGTTTAATCCTCGGATCCAGTACGGCGTAAAGGATATCTGATATAAGCAGTCCAATAAGCGTCAGCAGCGCTGAAATGGTGGTAATAGCCATTATGACCGGGTAATCTCTTGCCAGCACGGCCTCGAACCCAAGCTGCCCCATTCCGGGTATGGAAAAAATGCTCTCGATAATCACGCTGCCACCGAACATTCCCGGCAGCAGGAACGCGAGAAGCGTGATAATCGGCAGCACGGAATTCCTGAAGGCGTGCTTGTAAATCACCACTTTTTCACTCAACCCCTTGGCTCGTGCCGTCCTGATGTAATCTTCCCTTATCACTTCGAGCATTTCAGCTCTTGTCAACCTTGACAGGTACGCAAGCCCCCCGTAGGTGAGGCATATTACCGGCAAAACAAGGTGCCACAACCTGTCCAGCAGCCAGGGGATGAAAGGTAGCGAGTGCGCGCCAATGGAAGATATACCGTAGACCGGGAAGATATCCCAGAAGTCTCCACCACCAAAAAGCATTATTAACACCACCGCCACCCAGAAATTCGGCATCGAATAAAGAATGAAGAAAAAGAGGGTAAGTATTTTATCGAGCAGGCTGCCCTCGTGGGTAGCGGAGTAAATCCCGCACGGGATGGAAATCAGGTAAACCAGAAAGATGGATATCACGTTCAGTTGAATGGTAATGGGAAGTCGTTCGAGTATCTTGTCCATCACGGGCCGGTGATCCTTGTAAGAGTTACCGAAATCAAAGGTAACAACTCTTTTCAGCCACAGGAGATACTGAACAGGTAAAGGTTTATCCAGCCCGTAGAGCTTCTTGGTCTGCTCGATTATCTGTTTTGATACGGCGTCACTGGCCACCTGACCCTGGGTGGCCATCTTTACCTTGAACACCGCCGGGTTGCCGGGGGCGAGCTGGATGATGACAAAAGTTATCAGGGTGATACCCAGCAAAGTCGGTATTATCTGGAGAAGTCTTTTTATTATGTACGCTCTCATTTATATCTCTGAAGCGCCAGCGGAACCCACCATTCGCGCGGTTCAAGTCCCATGGGATACACGTTCACGTTTTGGAATCTTCTGTCCACGGCAACCAGGGCATTCATGGTAAATAAAAAGGTGTAGGGCTGTTCCTCGTGGATGATTCTGTGAAATCTGTGGTACATTTCGTTACGCTTCTTCGGATCAAACTCGCGTCTCGCTTTTTCTATTATTTCGTCTGCTTCCTTGTTGACAAACCCGACGAAGTTTGAACCCTTCTTGGCCTGCGACGAATGCCATATCTGGTAGGGATCGGATTCCCATCCCATGCTCCAGCCCAGGGTACAGGCATCAAACTGGCGATCGTCTATCTGCTGAATGAAAACAGCCCATTCCAGCCTCCGGATGATCATGCGGATCCCGTGTCGCCTCAGGCTCTCTTTCAAAATGGTTGACAGCTGCTCCGCAAACTTTGAACCTGCAGAAATCAGAAACTCAAAGGAAAATTTTGTTCCGTCCTTGTCCCTGATACCGTCCCCGTCATGATCCACCCAACCCGCTTCAGCAAGCAGCTTCTCTGCCTGCACGGGATCATAGGGGTAAGGCTCGATACTCCTGTCGTAGGCAGGGCTGTTGATGTAAAAGGGGCCGGTGACAATAACGCCGAGGTTGTAGAGTATGTCCCTCAAAATTCCCTGCCTGTCCACCAGCATCGTCAGCGCCTTCCTCACTCGCCTGTCCCTGAAGTAGATCCGCCTCATGTTCCAGCCGATGTAATTGTACGACGGCAGAAAGTACTTGAGCTTTTTAAACCTTTTTTTGAATCTTCTGGAGCGGGTTTGCTTTACCCATTGAATGGGTCTCAGGCTCATCAGGTCAAGTCCCCCCTGCTTAAGTACCTGGAAAGCCACGGTATTGTCAGTAATGATCTTGTAGACGATCCTGTCCAGGTACGGTTTCTTTCCCCAGTAGTTTTCGTTTCTTTCAAGGACGATTTCCTTGCCCGTGTCCCACTTTACGAATTTAAAGGGTCCGGTTCCGATGGGCGCTCTGCCGAAGGGATGCTGGTTAAAGTCGCCACTTCCGAACACGTGCGCGGGCACAATGGGCAGGCCTCCACAGAACTCCAGAGCTCTGAAATATGGCTGACTGTAGGTGAACCTGACGGTAAACCTGTCCGGAATTTCAACTTTCTTTATGTCCCTGTAATAGTTTCTAAGCGGTGCCGCGTCGACCATTGGATCCATGATCTTATCGTAGGAAAACTTCACGTCCTTCGCCGTGAACCGAACCCCGTCGTGCCAGTACACATCTTTTCTCAGGTGAAAGGTGTATACCAGGTGGTCGGGAGATACTTCCCAGGAGCTTGCCAGCTGGGGTTCGAATTCAAGGGTTTTGGGATTGCGCCTTATCAGGGAATCGAACAGGTCACCGTCGATTTGAGACCCGTACACGTCGGTAACCAGGATGGGATTAAGAGTTGATGGTTCCGCGGGAAGGTGCCGGACCAGCCAATCTCCTTTTACCGGGTGCGAGTAATCTACGCTGGAAGTTTCAGTGGTTGACCCGCTGGAAGTTTTTTCGGGCTTCTTTAGACTGAAAAAAACAATAACGGCGACGATGACCAGTAAAAAGATGGCTGCTTTCTTCATCCTGTGATTCTCCGGTTTCCTTGGTTCAGGTAAAATATTAAAACACTTTTACGATTACAAAACAAGTTGAATCAACGGCTTAAGAATTTTAATAAAGCGTAGGCGATCTGCCCGGTATGTATGAATGCAATACACAAAAGAGGGGATTTCCCGGAGTGAAAGCTCGATTTTCCCCTAAAATAGCCGGAGGGAAAAAACGCGGACGAGGTGAAAAGAAGGCTCTTTAAATAGTGGTTTTCGCGCCGCAGTTGCTGATTTTCCTTTTTTTCCCACCAGTTGAGACCATTTCCGGGCAATCAGTCGTGGTGTAAAGACGTTAGTTGTCCGACAGGAGAAAGGATTCTGACTGCAAAGCTTATGATCTGGCACTGTTTTTGCCTATGAATACTTTATCATGGTCTGCATGATGCCGACTCCGGCTGGTTACATTCCACTGACTTAAGAAAACACCCTGGAGACATAGAATGCGTAAACTGAATCCTTTAGCAAATCGATATCTGCCATTCTTGGTTCCATTTTTTGTATTTATTGTCACGTTTTGTGCCTTTTGCCTCACCGGGGCGGATGCTTCTGTCCAGGCGCCGGTTCTCAAGTGGCAGTACGGAGGCTGTTACAGTTCGTGGTGCGAAACAGGCTGGTATTCGTCGCCGGCAGTGGCGGACTTTGACGGAGACGGAGTCCCCGAGGTGGTGGCTTCCGCGTACTCCATCGTAGTGCTTGACGGAAATTCCGGGGCTCTAGAGTGGCGTGTAAGCTCCGGCCACGATCTGACAGAACCCGGCGCGGTCAACGAGGGGCGAACGTGGCCGGGTATTGTTGTGGCCGATATTGATAATGATGGCGATCTAGAAATTATAACGGCACACAGCGGAGGCTACGTATCCGTTTATGAGAGCACGGGATATTTTGCGCCTGGGTGGCCTGAGAGGCCTGTAGACAGCGAGATCAGGTCTCTTGCGGTCGGCGACGTGGACGGTGATGGCTACAGGGAAATTATTGTCGGGGCGGCAAGAGGAGCCAGCCATGATAACATTTACGTATTTGATTATGACGGGAGCATCCACACCGGGTGGCCACAGCTTCACGAGGGATGCTGCGCCTACGGTATATACAACGATAACATTGCCGTCTCCGACATAAACAGCGACGGTAAGAAGGAAATAATTGCGCCCTCTGATGTTCACTACATATGCGCTTTCAAGGGAAATGGCGGCAGGATAAGTGCGAACGAAATGTACGGGCAAAAAAAGTGGGGTGAAGTGGGGGTGTGGGTTGACCTTGCCGCGGAGCTTAGGGGCTGGGGT
>JALXAI010000288.1 GCA_026992215.1 Desulfobacterales bacterium
ATTAGCATCAGGTCATTTAGCTTGGAGGTAAAATAATGGCAGAAGAAAAAACTTTGAATGAAGAAAGAATAGTTGGACTGGCATCCAATAAAGAGTACGCGCTGTGGGCATACAGGGAACTTAATCCTGACGACACCTATAAGAAGCCCGAGGCCCTGGACGATATGCTGGTAATCGACGTTAGTTACGGAAGTTTTGCGGGGCTCTTCGCCTCTTCAATTCTGGCCGAAATGGGAGCCGAAGTCATAAGGATAGAGCCGCCCGGAGGGGATATCGCAAGGAAAATGTCTCCTTTTGGCATGATGATCCATGACTCGGGACTTCCGTATATCGTGGAAGGGAGAAACAAGTTTCACATCACCCTTAACCTGGAAAGTGATGACGGAATCGAAATATTTAAAAAATTGGCCAAAAAAGCAGATGTAATCATCGAAACATTCAAGCCCGGGTACATGGATTCACTGGGAATAGGTTACAAGAAGCTTTCAGAGTCAAATCCAGGCCTTATCTACTCTGCCATATACACCCATGGCCAGTTTGGTAAGGATGCCGAAGAATTCGGCAACCAGCCCGATTATGACCTGGTAGACCAGGCGAGAGGCGTAATTATGTCCATCATGGGTGAGCCGGAGCTTGATCCGGAGGTACCGAAAGAGTACAAAAAGCCTCTCAAACACGGAAACTGGATGGGATGGTACGCAGGAGGCGCGTGGGCATCCTTCGGAATACTGATGGCGATGTTTTACAAGCGCAAAACCGGTAAAGGGCAGTTCGTTGATTGCGCTCCTCCCGAAGGACTTTTTACCATCGCCAATTATGTTTTTCAGTATTACCACATGGCCGGAGACATGATGCCCAGGGCCGGCAACTACGATTACGCCGTCTTTCCTTACACGTATGTCAAATGCAAGGACGGGTATACCTTCATCTCGGGTTTCACCGATCCGAACTGGGCTGCTCTTTGCGAGATAATGAACAGGCCTGACCTTGAAAAGAAATTCCCGACTATTCAACACAGGCTCACCCCCGAGAACCAGCCCATCATACAGCACGAGATAGAAAAGTTTACTTCCCAGTACACGACGGATGAAATCCTCGAAATCCTGACGGAATACAGCAAGCGCCCGGACAAAAAAGGTACAGTGGTGACGGGAAGACTCGAAGAACCGAAAGACGTGCTCGAACGCCAGCACTGGATAGACAGGCAGAGTTTTATCAAGTTCGATGACCCGTACTACGGGGAAATACTGGTCCAAAACTCCTCTTTAAAGGCCATGAGCAGAACTCCAGGGCGAGTCAAGTGGTGCTGCAGACCCATCGGGGCGGATAACGAGTTTATCTACAAAAAGTTTCTAGGCTACGGTAACACCAAGCTGAAAGAACTGAAGGAAAAAGAAGTGGTTTAAAAGAAGTACGAGCGGGGGGCAAAGCCCCCGCTTTCTAATACTCAACCACTGAAAACTCTCTCATCTATATTTTCCTTCCGGTTTATATATCGGGCCATTACAAAAAACAGGTCGGAGAGCCTGTTAAGGTACTGGATGGTCATCGGGTTTACCCGTCTTTCCCGAAGTGCTTTCACCGCTTCTCTTTCCGCCCTCCTGCAGGTTACCCTCGCTATGTGTACCCTGGACGCGAGCTCGGATCCCCCGGG
>JALXAI010000289.1 GCA_026992215.1 Desulfobacterales bacterium
CGCCTTCTTTCCACAGCCAGCCTGTTTTCCGTTCCTGCCAGTTCGTCCTGCAACCGCAGGAAGTTTTCGTTCGCTTTGAGGTCCGGATATCTCTCTACTATTACAAGGAGCCGTGATAGAGCACTTGTAAGCTGGTTGTTGGCCTTGATTTTTTCCTCGATATTTTTTGCCCCGACAACACTTGCTCGAGCCTTCGTCACTTCAATCAGCAGTTCCTTTTCATGCCTGGCGTAGCCTTTGACCGTTTCAACCAGGTTTGGTATTAGATCATTTCGCCTCTGCAGCTGGTTTTCAACCTGGGCCCACGCCGCTTTAACCTCTTCATCCAGCTTAACAAGCCTGTTGTAGGTACCGATTGTCGCGGTGTATAGTCCAAATCCAAGTATTATAACGATTAAACCGACCAGTAGTATCTTGTTTTTCATTTTACCTCTCTCTTTTGCAGTTTATACGCGTAGTGAATCCACTTTCCTGGAAAGTTCCATCATTTCCTTAATGTAGGTTAATACCAGCTGTTGAAGCACCACCTGACCGGGCCTTGTCTTTTCTTCGTACACGTCGAGCAGGTTATGGAAAACCCGTTTATCAACACCATAATTGCTGGACACCAGGGAAAGTTTTTCTCTTCTTGTTTCCGGGATAGGAACATCCTTGAGGTAGAGCAGGGCATTGAAGAGAAAAATGAAAGATTTCAAAGACCGGGTAATAAGTAAAACAAGAGCCTTTGCTCTGCCTTCCGTTTCTATGAAGCCATGCCTCAGGTACAGAAGTTTTCCCTTGAGTTCCCGTTCGCACTGAGTTCTCAAGCATGCCCTGTCTATTGCTAGATCGGCGAGCACGTCTTTACCTTCCAGCAGATTGTATTGAAGCTTCATGTTAAGAAACTCGACAGGGAACGTGTCGAGGGATGTTGTTATGAATTGCTCGGTAATAATGAGGGGGATACTTACCCGCTTTTTTCTGAACGATCTAACATGGGGAAAAAGTGCCGTAAGATTGCTCATTGCTTCATCCGTGAGAACAACAAGCAGATTGATGTCCGATTTCCCGGGCACATACTCTTTTCCTGCAGCGCTCCCGTAAAGGTTTACGCTTACCAGCTCATTTTTGTAAATTTCCTTGATTTTTCCCGCGAATTCTTGAGCCGTATCTATAGGATCACCCATAATATGCTCCCGTCTTCTCCTCGTGCAGAATTACTCTTACCAGCCTCCACTTGCTCCACCACCTCCGAAGCTTCCGCCACCTCCGGAGAACCCGCCACCTCCAAAACCACCGCCGAATCCACCGCCTCCAAAACCGCCCCAGAAAATAATCGGAAACGATCCTCTGCGCCTTCTTCTGCGAAAAAGGTTGCCAATTACCATTAAAGCTATAAAAAAGACCACGAGACTTGTGAGAGGGGAAGAAGATCTTCGGCGTTTCCTCCCAGCAGTTGCTGCCCTGTATTCGCCCCCGGTGGCTTTCATAATTGCAAGAAGTCCGGCTTTAATGCCCTCGTAGTATTTTCCTTTCTTGAACCATGGAGCGATCTCGTTTCTGATAATTGAGCCGGCAAGACCATCCGGCAGGGCACCTTCGAGGCCGTAGCCAACTTCAATCCTTATTTTTCTATCCTTAACGGCAATCAACAACAGGACCCCATTGTCCTTTTTTGCCTGTCCCAGTTTCCATTTTTCAGCTACCCGTATCGAATAATCCTCTATGTTTTCGCCTTCCAGGCTCTTGATTATCAGGACGGCAATCTGCGTGGAAGTCTTGGACTCAAAGTCCGCGAGAAGTCGGTTTAAGTCGGCTACTTGGTTCGGGGTAAGGAGCCCCGCCATGTCTGTTACTCGCCCGGCCGGATGTTCGGGAACACTGAGGGCAAGCCCGGTCCCCTGGAAGATCACAAGCGCGCACAGCACGAAAAGAAACGCTGAAAGCACACAGGAACGGAGCCTCCGCATTACCGCAAAATTATGATTCGTATTCGCCATCCGGGTTATCGATCCTTCAAGAGTAAATTATAGCTCCGACAGTACGAAACATATCACATTCTATTGGAAAATCCAGAATAATCAACCGGAAAGAAGCTACGGGACGACCAGTCGGAAACCAGAACGGAAAATCGTATCCGCTGACCATGACTCCCTTTCGATAGTTGTCATTATCCAGGCCTTACATCACTTTTCAGCACTACTGCTATGTCCCGCGATGAAGAAAAATACTTTGAAAATATTGACCAATTTAAAATGATTGGATTGCCGGGTGCCTGGAAAGAGAACCGCTACATGAAGAGTTTCTTCTCCTTGCCGCTCGTCTACCTGGCAGGTACCAGCATCCGGATGAAAACCAACACTCGCTGTAACGCTCCGCTTTCAGAGACACCGGCTAGTTTGCGACTTCCAGCATGTCAGCAACAGTGTATTCTGCCGAATGTGTATGCTTTTCAAACATGATGGTGTCAAGAAATACACTTACGATGTCAGGGTCAAACTGGGTTCCGGCGTTTTTTCTAAGCTCTTCCATGGCCACGCTTTTTGGCAGTGCTTTTCTATAGGGCCGTTCGGAAGTCATCGCATCCCACGAATCAGCAACAGCCAGGATTCTCGCCCCCAGCGGAATCTCTTCTCCCTTAAGACCCGCGGGATACCCCTTGCCATCATAGCGTTCGTGGTGGTAAAGTACGATATCGAGGATTTCCTTGTCAATCAACTCCCCGATTATATCTACAGCAATCTCGGGATGTTTCTTGATCTCTGAATATTCTTCCTGCGTCAGCCTTCCGTTTTTGTTCAAAATATTGTCTTTGATGCCAATTTTACCGATGTCGTGGAACATCCCGGCCAGTTTTATCTGCTCAACCTGGATTGGCGGCAGGTGCATTCGTCTCGCAATTTCAACTGCCAGCGCCGTGACCCTTCTGGAATGTCCCTGAGTGTAAACATCTTTTGCTTCAAGTGCGCTGGCAAGCGCTGAGAGAGCTCCCGCGAAAACCTTTTTTATCTGTCTTGTCTGCCGGGCAACCTGTTTCTCAAGGTTATCCTGGTAATCCTTCAATTTCTTGACAAACCGTACCTTTTCCATGCCCCGCTGAATGCTGTATATTACTTCATCCAGGTCGAGAGGCTTGTTTATGTAATCATAGGCACCTGCTTTCAATGCCTTTTTGACCGTATCCGAATCATCGAAAGCGGTGACCATTATTACCACCTGTTCCGGGTTTATCATTTTTACCTGTTCGAGCAATCCCAGGCCGTCCAGTCCGGGCATCCTGACATCGGAAAGGATGAGATCAGGCCTGTTTTCAATGTATAACTTCAGCGCTTCCTCTCCGTCGGAAGCTTCAACGTGGTCGTAGTGCAGCGTTTCCACGATTCTGGACATAAAGTTCCGGATACCGGGTTCATCGTCAACAATAAGTATTCTTTCTCTTTCCATATTACCTTCCTGGCTCCGTTCCCACGGTAGACATCCATTTCAAGATATTTGTTGCTCCGTTTTACCCACGAAATATGTGAGCAAATTGCATACCATTAACAAATTGAAATAGTTTAATCATGGCGAGTACCCGTGGCCGTACGCATCAAGCTTTAACCCGGGTAGTACCGATACCTTGCGATAAGTTTTGAAACTCCCCTCACACGGGGCTGGCTCGGTTAAAAACTCAGTATCTCCGGGTTCCTGCTTTTCCCGGAATAAGAAAATTGATATCCTGCAATGGAACGTCGTTATGGAAATGGTGGTATCACGAGGAATAAGTGCCGCGTAACCGATTCCCAGGGACACCATCGCCCGGTACCCGCCATTTCGATTCCTTTTCGCCCCTTTGACAGGCTCAGGAAACCACCTTTTGTGAGGGGCACCGGTTTCGGCCGGAGTAAACCGCAGTGGTTGGAGCCAAAGCGGTCTCATTTCTCATTGACTTTTATACCCGATTTGGCTACTTAAGAAATTTTGTCTTATCTCGATCTTATGCGGAAGTGATTTCAGGAGGTCCGATGGTTGTTAGCGCTATAAAAGGAATGAGCGACATCTATTCGCCGGAAGTTGAGGTGTGGCGGGAAATTGAAGAGAAGGCTCGACAATTGTTTCTCCGATTCGGCTTCAGGGAAATTCGTACCCCGGTGGTGGAAAAAGCGGAGCTTTTTGCGAGGAGCATCGGGGAGGATACCGACATAGTTCAGAAGGAAATGTATACTTTCCCGGACAGAAAGGGCGCATTGCTAACCTTGAGACCCGAAGCCACCGCGTCGATAGTACGTGCCATAATTCAGCATCGCCTCCATAACATACCCACCATGGGGAAGTTTTTTACCATTGGCCCCATGTTCAGGTACGAAAGACCTCAAAAGGGCCGTTACCGGCAGTTCCACCAGATAGACGCCGAGGTCATAGGCTTTGAAGATCCGGTGGTGGATGCCGAAGCAATGTACCTGGCAATGTTGTTCCTGGAAGAAACAGGGCTTCGGAATATCGAGCTGAGAATAAATTCGCTGGGGTGTTCACTGTGCAGGCCTCCATACAAAAAACGGCTGGTGGAATACCTTAAGAATTATGAAACCTCTTTTTGCAAAGACTGCGCGAGACGCCTCAACAGCAATCCCCTTCGCGTGTTTGACTGCAAGGTCCCGGGATGCAGGGAAATTGTCTCCGGCGCTCCCAAGGTAACAGACTCCTTGTGTGAGCACTGCAGGCAACATTTTGAAAAGGTGTGTTTTTACCTTGACGAGGTAAAATGCGGATACAAGCACGATCGAAACCTGGTGAGAGGCCTCGATTACTACAACAGGACCGCCTTTGAGATAGTGGCGGGAGGACTTGGCGCCCAGAATGCCGTGGGTGGTGGCGGAAGATACGACGGCCTTTTTGCCGAACTTGGAGGCCCGGATATCCCCGCGGTGGGATTCGCCATAGGCATGGAAAGGTTAATGATTCTGCTCAAGGCCGAAGTAAAGAAAGAGCGCGTCAAAAGACCGGACATTTACTTTATTGCTTTAAACGAAGAGGCTCGTGAGAAGTTCTTTGGCCTGGCTCAAAACTTGCGCAAAAGAGGCCTTTACGTGGAGCTGGGATACGAACTAAGGAGCCTGAAAAGCCAGATGAGACGTGCAAACAAGTTTGGTTCATCCCATGTTATCATCGTCGGGGAGAGCGAACTCGAGAAAAAAACGGCGATACTCAGAAACATGGACACCAAGGAGCAATCCGAGTTGCCCCTAGATAATAATACGGAGCAGGTTTTGATTGAAAAGCTTAGCAAGGAGAATGAATAGTGCTGAACGGTTTAGGTGATTGGAAAAGGACTCATCATTGCTGTGAATTGAACGTTGGTGACGTGGGTGAACATGTTGTCCTCATGGGCTGGGTTCAGAGGAGGAGGGATCACGGAGGGTTGATCTTCATTGACTTGAGAGACCGGGAGGGGATCACGCAGGTTGTGTTTGACCCTCAACGTAACGAAGATGCTCACCGGCGGGCACACAATCTCAGGAGCGAATGGGTGCTGGCCGTGAAGGGAGAGGTGCGAAAAAGGCCGGAAGGGATGACTAACCCGAAATTAAAAACAGGCGAGATTGAAGTGATAGTCGATGAACTGAAAATTTTGAACGTGGCGAAAACTCCGCCGTTTTTGATTGAAGACCGAATCGAGGTGTCCGAAAATATCCGGCTTAAGTACCGGTACCTTGATTTGAGACGTCCAGGGATGTTCAGGAACCTGCGTTTCCGGCACGATGCTGCTCAAAGGGTGAGGCAGTTTCTGAATGAAAACGGGTTCATCGAAATCGAAACGCCGGTACTGACCAGAAGTACTCCGGAAGGTGCAAGGGACTACCTGGTGCCTAGCAGGGTTAACCCAGGGCGTTTTTACGCTCTTCCTCAATCCCCCCAGCTGTTTAAACAGATCCTCATGATGTCTGGATTTGAAAGATATTATCAAATAG
>JALXAI010000290.1 GCA_026992215.1 Desulfobacterales bacterium
GACGCTTCGGGGATCGCTTTTTTCAGTTCTCTGATAAGCAGTTCCGCAACACCGGTCTCTCCGACGGATACGGCGTGAATCCAGATTATGGGGCGTTTCATCTTTTTGAGCTTATATTTAAAGTGCTCAGGGTAAACCCCCAGCCTGGCAGCCCAGTATCCGGGGCTATCGCCGGGTGAAAGACTTTTCTTGAAAAGCAACCTGAGGGGGGCGGAGAGAAAAATAAGTGGCGTGGTTGCCAGGTTGTAGATCAGTATTCCCGGTTCCATGTTCTGTGTTGTTTAGCCCCTTGTGATAGGCATTCGTCTTTCCTTGCCGAAGGCCCTGTGAGTGATCTTTATCCCGGGCGGGGCCTGGCGCCTCTTGTATTCCGCTCTGTCCACCATGCGAGCAACCCTCGCCACCAGGTCAATGTCAAAACCCGTACGTGCAGCTACCTCTTCCACGGATTCTTCCTTTTCTATGTATAACGAAAGTATCTGGTCCAGTACGTCGTAAGGAGGAAGGGTGTCGGTGTCTTTTTGGTTTTCTCGCAATTCCGCGGTTGGAGGGCGTTCTATTATTTCTTTCGGGATCAGTTCCCGGGATGCCTCCCTGTTTCTCCAGCGCGCCAGTTCCCACACCAGGGTCTTCGGAACATCCTTAAGCACCGCAAAACCGCCGACCATGTCTCCGTAGAGCGTGGCGTAACCGACACTCATTTCACTCTTGTTCCCGGTTGAAAGTACCAGGTGGCCGAACTTGTTGGAAAGCGCCATCAATATGTTTCCCCTTATCCTGGCCTGAAGGTTTTCCTCGGTGACGTCAAAAGGCTTGCCCTTGAAATGCGGTTTCAGCTCTTCGAGATACGCACGGAACAGCCGTTCTATTTCTATGACGTCAAAATGCACTCCGAGGTTTTCCGCCAGTTTTTTGGCCGATCGGTAGCTTTCGTCAGACGTGAAGCGAGAGGGAAGGAAAACCGTGTACACCCGGTCTGATCCCAGGGCGTCCGTTGCTATGGTAGCTACCAGAGCCGAATCGATCCCTCCGGACAACCCTATGGTCACTGACCTGAACCCGTTTTTCTCAACGTAATCCCTCACGCCGCAAACAAGCGCCTCCCACACTTCGTTCTGGTCGACGAGAGGGGTGGCAAGGTTGCTTTCGATCCGCGATCCTTCCTTTTTTCTGAGGCTCGCTGGTATCCGGATCACCTCGGCATTATTATAACATGCTTCAAGACGCCTGTACTTGAAATCCCTGCGCCTGGGATCCTGCAACCTGCATCTCATGACTTCGTCGAGATCAAGATCCACGTACAGGATTTCTTCGGAAAAAGCGCCTGCCCGCGCCAGTATTTCCCCTTCTGGACTGCAAACAAAGGATTGCCCGTCAAAAACAAGTTCGTCCTGGCCACCAGCGAGGTTTAAAAACGCTATGGGCAAACAGTTATCCGCTGCGCGGGTTGCAACCATTTTTTCGCGGTATTCCCGCTTGCCCCTGTGGTACGGCGATGCGTTTATGTTTATTACAAGTTCACAATCGCCCGAAAAAGCCTGTACGATGATCGGTCCCTCGGGTTGCCATATATCTTCGCAAATTCCCACCCCAAACCTGTAATCCTGCGTTTCGTACACGGGAATTACCGTGCCCGGCGAAAAATAGCGTTTTTCGTCGAACACTCCATAGTTGGGAAGGAATATCTTCTGGTAAGAATGACAGAGCTTACCCTGGTAGATAACCGCGCAACTGTTATAGGTGTCGTCTTTCCTCTCGGGGTATCCCAGAAGTATTATAATCGGATACTCGGAGCTCCTTTCGGTTATCTCCATGAGGGTTTTTCGACATTTTTCGGTGAAATCGAGCTGTAAAAGGAGGTCTTCGGGAGGATACCCGCAAACGGCCAGTTCCGGAAAAGCAACAATATCGGCTTTCCTGGTATTCGCTTCTTCAATGGCGGATAGTATCTTTTCCCTGTTTTTTTCGAAATTTCCCAGCACCATATCCAGCTGTGCCAGGGCTATTCTGACGGGACGCATAAGTGCTCCATCCGGATACGTTTACATATCTTCTTTAAATCTCTTGCAAAATAGCACAAGGATGGATACTTGTTCAAGAACAGTTTTGAGAAAATTCCGATAAGTATAATGCTCTGGAAAAATCATCCTTCATGTATTAGACTACCAATTCAAGGCAAGAACCGGGTAAATACCAAGGGATAAAAGCGCTGGTTTATGAACGTGGTGACCAAAAATTCTAAAGTAACGATAGAATACAGCTTATGCCGATTGGGTACGAACAAAAGAGCTGATGACGGAAAGGTCTTCGAGAGTACCTTCGTGGTGGGAAAAGAGGAAGTTATGCCGCTTATTGAAGATGCGGTGATGGGAAGACGGGCAGGAGAAGTCATTACTCTTGAAATCATGGGCAGCGACATCTTCGGACCTTACGACGAAAGCAAGGTAATCCCGATTCCGATGGACAGGCTTGATGCTGATGAGTCGCTAAAAGCGGGGGATTTTTTTCATTTTAGAGACGCGGAAAACAGGATTCATCCTTTCAGGGTAAAAAAGATTGAAAACAACATGGTGTGGGCAGATTTTAATCATCCGTTGGGAGATGAAAAATTTTTGTTGAATCTTCTGATTAAAAAAGTTGAACAGAGGTGAAGCATGCCTGAAAAACGACTTCAAGAACTGGGTATAACCCTTCCTCCTCCGCCGAAACCGGTGGCCTCTTACGTTCCATCCGTTGTCAGCGGAAATCTCCTTTTTGTGTCAGGTCAGATCCCCGTGTCGGGTGGAAAACTTGTCTGCGAAGGTATAGTTGGGAAGGATCTGGATGTCGAAAAGGCCCGTGATGCTGCCAGGACCTGTATTTTGAATGCTCTGGCGGTAGTAAAAGAGCAACTTGTTGACCTCGGCAGGGTGAAAAAAATCGTGAAGCTTTCCGGGTACGTGGCTTCAGCCCCGGATTTTACCCAGCAGCCGGCCGTGGTTAACGGAGCTTCCGACCTGCTCGTAGATGTGTTCGGGGAAGAAAAAGGAAGGCACAGTCGCGTAGCGGTTGGCGTGGCATCCCTTCCCCTGAATGCGCCCGTGGAGATCGATCTTATAGTGGAAATTGAATAAGGTGAGTGAATGGAAGACAAAACCTTTAAAAATATAGTTAATTTTTTCTTTGAAGCCGGAATGCTTGGTAAAACTCCACGCTCCGGGTTCCAGTTCCTCGGCACCGGCAACCAGAGTGTTGCCGAGCACAGTTTCAGGGTTGCGGTGATAGGTTTTGCCCTGGCAAAGCTGGAGAAGGACGTTGATGTTTTCAGGGTAATCAAGATGTGTTTATTTCATGACCTGCCGGAATCAAGGACCGGAGACCTCAACTACGTTAACAAGCACTACGTGGATGCCAGGGAAGACGAAGCCATCGGAGATCTGGTCTCCACCCTTCCTTTTGGAGAAGAAATCAGGGAATTGCTGGACGAACTGAAATCCGGTAACACGAAGGAAGCCAGGCTTGTCCACGATGCTGATCAGCTTGAGTTGATCCTCGAACTCAAAGAGCAGCTCGACCTTGGCAATCAGTATGCATCCAGGTGGATTCACTTCGCCAGGGGGCGACTGAAAACAAAAATAGGGAAAAAGATCGCCAGGCAGATCACGGAAACGGATTCGAGCGCGTGGTGGTTCGAAGGCAGGGATCACTGGTGGCGAAAGGTCTGATGGCGTATCACAGTGCTCAGGACGCTGACGGAATGATTGAGTCTCAAATCAGTGAAACATTCGGGTTCCGGATAAACCCGGCAGGCGCAAGAGGTCATAGATCGGCTATTTGTAAAGTTTTCAAATGAAAACACTCATAACGGGCTGTAATTTTCTTTTCATGGCGCTTGCCGTCCTGCCATCAGCTGAATGTTTGTCTACAATTTTTCATAGAGAGCCATAATGTTTTGCCTGCCGGCGTCGGGATTAACGAGTTTAAAGCCGTCATACGATGGAAGGATTTTACCGAACCCGTACACGAGGTAAAGGGCGCCCTTTTTGGCGTCCCGGAGAATCTTTTCAGCGAAAACATCATGAAGCGTGATGTAGGTGTAGAAGATATCAACATCCCTGAAAGAATATCCCGAGTGCTTACGGACAGCTTCTTCGGTTTCCCCTGAAAGAGAATCCCCCTGAAAGAGGAATATATTGCTCGGAGGAAAGACGAGATTGCTGCTCCTCAGTACCTCTTCCAGTTCCTTTTTCCTGGCGGCGTACTCTTCAAAAATGAGAGGCTCTATTTCTGTGCCAATGGAACACTTCACGAAATAACTCATGAAAATGTTAACTCTTCCGTCGCCGCAACCAAGATCCCAGAAGACCGTTTTTCTCCTGTGGAGATAACCGGCGTTCGCCAGGTCTTCAGCCGCAAGGCGAAGTTTAAAAAGGTCCGTCGTTTTCCGATATCCCTTGTTTCCCTCGTAACCTACCTTGTATTTATCAAAAAACTTAGAAATGGCACGCAGGGTTTCATCAAGAAGCAAATCATCCATTTCCGCATTATCCGTAGTTTTTTATGAACTTCTTCACGGCTTCGTAAAGGAGAAAAGTCGAATCAATTTCCTCTCCAAGCACTGTTTGCAACCTTACCAGCTCTTCGATGGAAAGCTCATCCTCTATTTTGTGGCACAGAAAATTCACGCAGAGCGTGTGACGAATCTTCAGTACGCAACCAGTGGGTCCCAGGAAATAGCAGCTCTTTCCGTTAAACCTGGATTCCGGAAGGTGCACGTGCGCGAGAAGGTTCGAAAACAACAAAATGGCATCGTACCTGTTTTCTATTCCTGCACCGCAGCAGCTACCCCCTTCTTCTTGGTCACATTCGCGGCATAGTTCGTTTACCCCCAGAGCACGCATTAATTTTCTTGAAACTTGTTCCCTTTTAATTACGTCCGAAAGCAGATTGGAGATAAGCTCGTTGCTCTTAATATGGTCCGCCGTCTTTTCAAAAAGATTGCGGGCAAGGGCAAGTTTATCTCTGATTTTGAAATTTCGGTGGTCAGGAGGCAAAATCATTATCTTCTTGTCCTGCTTTAGATATAACGAGGACATAATACTTGCGGTAAAAGAAAAATCCAGGGGAAAATGCGGCAACTAATAGTTGAAGTGGCTGGAGTGCTTACAGGAATATTCAGGAAACTTGATAAGGAAGTAACAAAGCGATAGTGCAAAAATTTTTCTGTAACAAGGTGCTTAAGCTTTCTGGGGAGAGGCTTTATTTCGGTCATCCTTGACGGTGCACTCGAAGTTGGTGCTTACAGCCAGTGGTAAGTCTTCTCATTTAATCGTTACACCCGGCCCACGGCGTCCTCCTTCCCAATCCCGCTCTTCCCAAAGCACCAACAACGAGAAGCCATGGCCTGCTTTGTTTTCAGACAAATTAATTTTACCGGGAAAATGTTACACTCCCAAGATAACCGGCGGGATTGGCAGTCGAATGAACAGATGCACGAAAAAAAATACCGCGATAACAATAAAAGTTATTGACATAACATCCCGGAATCTTCTAAGCTGAGCTCAATTTGGGTAATGGGGATCTCTTACATCGGGGGAAATCATGAAAAGGTTTTATGTCCTTTTACTCGCCTTTACTTTTTTCCTTTCAGCTTATGGCCTTGGTAACGCGGCTTGCAATTGTACTCTCGGAAGCGGTGCTTCATTATAGGAAATGAACTTATAGCAGATAGCTGCCCTCCTGAAGGAGCAAACGATAACACTGTCTATCACTACGTCAACTACGGGATTGAATGTAGCGGTGGTACGGTAAGCCTATACGCGCCCTGGGGAGATAGCACATCCAGTCCCTCAGCCATCGTAAACTACTACGTGAACCAGGGACTGAGGGTGTTGAGGAATCCTTCCGGCACTCACATTATAGCGCTGTCCGGGTATTTCAAGG
>JALXAI010000291.1 GCA_026992215.1 Desulfobacterales bacterium
GTTACATGTCTTAAGCCGCGCGAATATAGCTTTTCGGCGAATAACCATGTTTTCTCATCCACGAAAAAAGGATCGCCGTAACCTTTTATATATATATCCCCGTGGAGATTCCCGTCCTTCAGTTTGCCTTTCGCATAGACTTCGGTCACAAACGTGTATTGGGGCCCCAGCCTTTTCAAGGCTGCATACGAAGTAACCAACTTTGCCACGGACGCCGGCACAAAGGTTTCGTGTTCTCTAAGACGGTAAAGAGTCCTTCCGCTTTGAATATCAAAAATCACTGCCCCTGTTTCCGGCGCTAAGGTGGTCAGGGCGGAGACAGCCTTTCTCAGGGCTTTCGAATCATAGGCGTGCCCTGTTCCGGCAAGAAGCGCCAGGATCAGGAAAAAACAAGAAACAGTCCACGTAAGATGAAGCTTATGTTTCATTTTTTCATTACTTTCAACGCAAATAGACAAGAACCACACCGGACATCATCAAGGATGCTCCCAGAATCCTGTAAAGTATCTCTTCTTCCCTGAAAACAAGCCATCCAAAAATAACCGATATGACGAGGCTCAACCTCTTGACCGATATCATATAAGATACCGGTGCCAGTTGTATAGCCGAAAAATGTGCCATAACCATTATCGCCATGGAAATGCCGGCGGCGAACACAAGCATCCAGGCCTTCTTGTTTTTTACACGCTTGATAAGATCCGGGTTATTCGCGAGACGAACCGTGTTTATTACCGTGAGGACAATCGCCTGGCAACTGATGTATACGAGACCGAAAGAAAAAGGATCGGAAAGAAGCACCGCCTTTTTGCCGAGGGTGGAAGTAACGGCATATATCATGGCAACGATGAGCATGTACCTTGAACCCGGCACTTTAAAAATGGCCACGATGGGCGCGCAGGGTTTCTTTAACATGTGTTCACCGTTCAGCAGGTAGGCACCAGCACTAACCAGCGAGACACCAAGTATGCCTGTGGTAGGGATCTGCTCTCCGAGGATAAGCCCGGCGGTCAGGATTGTGAAAACGGGTGTGAACGCCAGAAACGGCACCGTAAGCGACAGCGGAGATACCCTGATGGCTTTCATGTATAAATAGAAAGCGGCAATTTCAAGTGGCAACAGCTCAAGAATCACCATAAAAACTTCCGAAGATGGCATGGTAAATTCAAAGTAGCCGGAAAACAGGATAAGAATCGGCATCGTGACAAGCAGATCGAGCCATATCACGAACCACTCGTCCATTTCCTTTAACACTTTCTTGTTAAAGACATCCGCGAGCGATGTAAAAAACGCCGCAGTCAGTGATAGGTAAAACCATTTCATCCCGGGTTGCCATCCGTGACGTTTTTGCTTCTGGGTCTCAATAACGCCTCCAAAAGCGTTTTTTGGAGTCCTTGTGTAATTTTTTATTTGCAGTTTTGCAAATCTGGCGCTATTATATGCAACGCCTGCTGGGGCAGGCAAAATTATCTATTCAAAAGATTCGCATTTTTCAAGCAACGCATTCTGGATGCAACATATTATTTAATACAAGCTAATAGAAAGAGACAACCCTGGTGATAAGCATTTATCATGGCACGTTGGATTTTCTAGTCATTCCCGCTGTTAAAAACCAAAAATTTCACATATCATATCAAACTTGTTTAGTTTAACCTATAACCTGATACCGGATATTGGGTGACGTAATGGGAAAAGTAAAACTTTGGATTGATGGCCAGGAAGTTGAAGTACCGGAAGGGACAACGGTTTTAAAGGCGGCTGAAGAGGCAGGGATTCATATTCCGACTCTTTGCTACCATCCGCTTCTGAGACCCAGTGGCAACTGTCGCATGTGCGCTGTTGAGATCGAAGGTTACAGGGGGTTGCCGGCGTCGTGTTCTACTCCCGTAGCCGAAGGCATGGTCGTTCGCACCAACACGGACAGGGTAAGAGATTTCAGGCAGGAAACCCTGCGTGCAATATTGAGGGATCACCCGCGGGAATGTATCGCCTGTCCTAAAAATCAGAGTTGCGAGCTCCAGGAACTGATCGCATACGTGGGAATAGAAGTTCCGTACGAGGCTCCAACCGAGAAGCGATTCGAGGTCAAAGACGGAGGACCCTTCTTCAGGAGAGATTACAATTTATGTGTTCGATGCGGCCGCTGTGTGAGGATATGCAACGAGGTCCGGGGGGTGGGAGCGATAGTCTTCAAAGAAGTTGAAGGACGCCAGGAAGTGGGCACTCCCCTTGACAGACCCCTGGAAGAGGTGGGATGTCAATTCTGCGCCGCCTGCGTGGATGCGTGCCCCACGGGCGCTCTCACGGATAAAATTCCGAAATGGAGGGCGGAAGCCAGGGAAAGAGAGGATAGTTTCTGTCCCGAGATATCGGATATAGTGCTGAGCCTTTACGACAGGTACAGGGAGCGGGAAAGCAAAAGCAGCATATGTCCCTATTGCGGTGTTGGTTGCCGGCTGGTGTTCGAGGTTCAGGATGGGGAGATAATACGAACCGTTCCCGATCCTAGCGGCCCGGCAAACAAGGGTCTTGATTGCGTAAAGGGACGTTTCGGAATTTCCGAATTTGTCCACAGCCCTGATCGCCTGAAAACGCCGCTTATAAGGAAAAACGGGTCCCTCGAAGAAACTTCCTGGGACGAAGCCCTGGAAGCGGTGGCTAAGCAGCTATCGAAGTACAAGCCCGACGAAGTCGCCGTGATATCGTCCGCCAAGTGCACCAACGAGGAAAACTACGTTATACAGAAGTTTGCCAGGGCTGTGCTCAAAACGAACTCGGTCGATCACTGCGCACGTCTCTGACACTCCCCCACCGTGGCCGGTCTGGTCAAGGCATTCGGAAGTGGCGCAATGACCAACACCATCGAAGATATCGGGGAAGCTTCCTGCATTCTTGCCATCGGAACAAACACCACCGATACCCACCCGGTAATCGGAACAAGGGTGCGGAGGGCAGTGTTAAACGGAGCCCATCTCATAGTGGCAAACCCCAGACGCATTCCCCTGGTTAAGCACGCCACCTATTTTCTCCAGCATCGACCCGGAACAGATATCGCCCTGCTCATGGGAATGGCCAGGGTGATAGTAGACGAGGATCTGCATGACAGGGAATTCATTGAAAGTCGCTGCGAGAACTTCGAAGAATTCAAAAAGTCACTGGATGCATTTTCGCTCGATTTCGTATCCGAGGTTACGGGAGTGAACGCTGAGCTGATAAGAAGAGCGGCCATACTTTATGCCACTCACAAGCCTTCTTCACTCCTCTATGCCATGGGAATAACCCAGCACACCCATGGCACCGACAACGTTCTTGCCACGGCCAACCTTGCAATGCTCACAGGCAACATCGGGAAGCGCGGCACCGGGGTTAACCCGTTAAGAGGCCAGAACAACGTACAGGGAGCCTGCGACATGGGCGCTCTGCCCAACGTGTTTCCCGGTTACCAGGCAGTGGTGGACGAAAACCTGAGGAAGAAATTCGAAGATGCGTGGGGAGTGGATAACCTGCCCGGTGAAATAGGGCTCACGCTCCCGCAAATGTTCGAAGCAATAAATTCAGGCAAAATCAAGGCTGTTTACCTGGTGGGTGAAAACCCTGCAGTCAGTGAACCGAACCTGGAACACCTTAAGAATGTCTTTCAGAAGCTGGAATTCCTGGTTATTCAGGATATTTTCCCCACGGAATCAATGCCCTACGCACACGTGGTTCTCCCGGCTGCATCGTTTGCCGAAAAGGATGGCACATTTACGAACACCGAGAGAAGGGTTCAGTGGTTCGATCCCGTGGTTCCCGCGCCCGGGCAAGCCAAGCCTGACTGGTGGGTCACATGCGAGATTGCCAAGAGGATGGGAGCCAGCGGCTTCGATTTCACCTCAACGAAAGAGATCCTCGATGAAATCAACAAGGTTACCCCGAGCTACGGCGGAATCACCTACGGCAGGCTCCAGATGACAACCTTGCAGTGGCCGTGCCCGAGTACCGATCACCCGGGAACTCCTATCCTTCATACCCAGGCTTTCACAAGGGGTAAGGGACACTTTGAACCTCTAACCTACAAGGGGCCCCAGGAAATGCCTGATGAAGAGTTTCCGTTCGTGCTTACCACTGCCCGAAGCCTGTTTCATTTCCATACCGGCACTATGACCCGCAAGGTTACAGGGCTTAACATAATTCGTGGAGAAGAGTACGTTGAAATTCACCCCGATGACGCGGCTGGATTAGGGTTAAAAGACGGAGACGTGGTCAGAGTGGTTTCAAGGCGCGGGGCGGTGGAAGCGAAGGCCCTGATCACGGACAGGGCACCGAAGGGAGTCGTGACCATGGATTTCCATTTTTCCGAGAGCCCTGTCAACGTTCTTACAAACCCCGCTCACGACCCGGTAAGCCGAATTCCCGAATACAAGGCATGTGCCGTAAGAATTGAAAAGAGGTAGCTATGTTTCCCATAGTTGAAAAAGAAGAGTTAGCTTCGAGCGTTCATAGAATGAGGGTAAAAGCACCTTTGGTTGCCGAAAAGGCGCAGCCCGGCCAGTTTATCATCCTGATCATCGACGAGAAGGGCGAGCGAGTGCCTTTTACGCTGAGCGACTGGAGCAAGGAAGACGGAACTGTTGAGTTTGTATTCATTGAAGTGGGAAGAACCACGAGAGCTCTCGCTCAACTAAAAGAAGGGGACAGCCTGCTGCACTTGATCGGCCCTCTTGGCAGGCCTTCTCACGTGGATAATTTCGGTCACGTGGTTTGCGTGGTAAGCGGCTACGGCATAGCCGGGATGGTGCCCACCATCAAGGCGCTCAAGGAGAAAGGCAACAGGATAACCACGATTCTCCAGGTGCCGGATGAGAAAAACCTTTTTGGGGAAGAAAAGCTCAAAGAGACCAGCGACGAGTTAATTTTGGCCGCCGGCGGAGACGGAGGCTTTACCAATCCCACCGCGTTGAAACCGCTCAGGAAACTCGTCCGCAAACATCCCGGGCAACCCATAGACAGGGTAATAGCCATGGCTTCGTTCTGCTTGATGAAGCTGTGTTGCGAGATAACAAAACAGAAAGAAATACCCACTTACGTTCACCTGGCTCCCTTGATGGTAGACGGCACGGGAATGTGCGGCGCGTGCAGGTGCGTGGTGGAAGGGAAAAACAGGTTTGCATGTGTACATGGCCCGGAGTTCAACGGCCACCTTGTGGAGGGCTGGGATGTTTTGATGGCTCGAAGATGCACATACGCAGATGAAGTGCTGGGCCAGCAGAGCTTTCAGTGCAGTTCGTGTTCACAGTGGTAGGCACTTGTACCGGTAGCAGAAAAAACATCAGGGAGGGATGCATAATCCCGAATCCAAATAGAACAGGCGATTATTTAGAGAAATAGGAGCTTTCCATGGCTGAGCCTGAAAAACCAAAAAAGAAACCGAAAAAGAAACTTGATTTAAACCGCGTTAAGATGCCGAAGCAGGAACCTTCGATTCGACGAAGAAATTTCAACGAGGTTGCCCTTGGTTACACTCACGAGATGGCGCTCAAGGAAGCAAGCCGCTGTATACAATGCAAAAAGCGGCCATGCCAGTCAGGATGCCCGGTAAATATCGACATACCTGATTTTATTGAGGCCATCAAGGAGGATAATCTTCCAAAAGCCCTGGAAGTGCTCAAAAGGAAAACGAGTCTTCCGGGAATATGCGGGCGGGTATGTCCCCAGGAAACCCAGTGCGAATTAAAATGCACTCTTAATCAAAAAGGCGCTCCCATAGCCATCGGACGTCTTGAAAGGTACGTGGCAGACTGGGAGAGGGCCCAGGGCGAAGTAAAAATACCTGACATCGCCCCCTCAACGGGCAAGAACGTTGCCATTGTCGGTTCCGGCCCCGCCGGCCTGACGGTGGCCTCCGAACTCGCAAAGCTGGGTCACAAGGTTGACCTTTTCGA
>JALXAI010000292.1 GCA_026992215.1 Desulfobacterales bacterium
TGGCTTCGAGGCCATACGTGGACATAACAACGGATATGATGGAGATGTTCGGGGCGAAGTCCAGATGGATTAATGAAAGGAAAATCGAGGTTGACAACGACTTTCGATATTCTGCCCGAAAGTACCGGGTTGAAGGGGACTGTTCGTCTGCGTCGTATTTCTGGGCCGCCGCTGCCTTGCTTGGAATTCAAGTCACTACTCTAAACATAAAGGAGGATACCCGCCAGGGAGACATAAGACTGCTGGACATTCTTGAAGAGATGGGTTGCGATGTGTCAAGAAGCAAAACGGGGATCACGGTTACCGGGGGGAGATTGAGGGGGGTCGATGTTGACATGAACCTCCTGCCTGATCAGGTCCCGACACTGGCCGTTGTGGCTGCGTGTGCGGAGGGAAAAACCGTTATCAGGAATGTTTCGCACCTCAGAATCAAGGAATCTGATCGTTTGAATGCCGTGGCCAGGGAACTGCAACGAGTCGGCATAAGGGTGGATGAGCTTGAAGATGGGCTGGTCGTTCATGGTGGCAGTCCGAAGGGGGCGATTATAGAAACCTACAATGACCACAGGATTGCCATGGCATTCGCAGTTCTGGGGCTTAAAACCGGTGAGATGACTATTTTGAATCCGTCGTGCGTCAACAAGTCTTTCCCGGCCTTCTGGACTCTGATTGAAAGTTTTTATTCATAGCACCCACATCTTGTGATGAATATCACAAAGCCCCGCTTTTCGATCGAACTTTACTCGAACACCAGGATGTTTCTCCTATAATTACCGGCACTTACCTGCGCAATCCTTTTCCGGTCATATTCTATACAAAATACTACGAGTACCGGCATTTGCCCCCTCCTTCCCTTTCCCGGATTCTCAACCTACGTGCATGGAAACTTTATCTACCGGCTAATTATTTTTTTACAATGTTAAGCTATTCTGATAAATATCCAAATATTCGAAAACTTTTGTTTTGGTGCGGCAGAAAAATCCCTCTGAGAGAATCGTTCGCAAGAAAATTACTTGACAAATCCCTTTTTCTAAGCTATTTCCACTACTACTAGGCGGTCTCAGAGATTCAGTTTCCCTCATGTTGTAGTTGCCATCCTGCTGATTGTGCGAATGTATAGCATTCACAGAAAACATTTCGGGTAAGCGGAAGCAAAATCAAACAGAATGGTCGGGGAAGTAAAAAGTTGAATTTTTAGCAGCGACTTTGTGAAAAAGTTATCGAAGTACTTGACAGGGTTTGTGGTTTTGGTTTATTAAAGAAACTGAAAATTTGGAGGGGTGGGGCGAGTCTTGCCTGAAACGAAAAGGAAGCTGATGTGCTTTGGTTATGCCCCTTGATGTGAAAGGAGGTGGGAGCGGATACGCAATTCATATCGTAGCATCCTTGTGATAATTTTATTTCGCAGTAAAAAACGTGATCTTAGGAGGTAGAGATTATGCCAAGTTATGTAATCTACGAAAAGTGCGACGGTTGTAAGGGGCAGGATAAGACTGCATGCATGTACATTTGCCCTAATGACCTGATGGTGTTGGACAAAGAGAAAATGAAGGCTTACAACCGTGAGCCGGAGTACTGCTGGGAATGTTACAATTGCGTAAAGATTTGCCCGCAGCAGGCCATTGACGTGCGCGGCTACGCCGACTT
>JALXAI010000293.1 GCA_026992215.1 Desulfobacterales bacterium
GTCCTGTCCGGATTGCATCTTGGTAAAAGTCACTCCCTTCCCGAAGCCCTAAAAGACGGTGTCCCTCAAGTAGCTCTTATTACCAGAGATATTGAATTGTTGAACCACATCAAGGACCGTGTTGAATGCTGGATAGAAATCAGACCCGGAATCGAAGGCAGGGAAGCTTTAACTTACGCCAGGGAATACAGTCTGCCACCCATTGCCACCAATGCCGTCTGTTTTGCCGACCCGGAAGATTATAATATCCACAAGCTGCTCAGGGCAATAGACCTGAACTGTTCACTTTCTGATTTAAGGCCGGAGGATATCGCCTCCCCCGAACAGTGGCTGAAACCGGAAGAACTTATCAGGGCAAGTTTTCCCCACGTACCCGAGGCAGTGGAAAACACGTGGAAACTCGCACAGCAATGCCATGTGAAGTGGAAAAGGTCCGATCAGATTTTTCCTTCGTATCAGGATAATAGCCAAGATCACTTCGAACTCCTTCTGCAAAGGTGTCTGGAAGGAGTAAGAAAAAGATACGGGAAGCATACGAAACAGTTAAAAAAGCGCCTCGACCACGAACTTTCGGTAATCCGGGAAAAGGGCTACGTGGATTATTTCCTGGTGGTGGCAGATATTGTTAACCATTTTCCTGTTCATTGCGGTCGCGGAAGTGCCGCCGCAAGCCTGGTAAGTTATTTGCTGGGGATCACCAACGTTGACCCCATTGAACATGATCTGTCTTTTTTTAGATTCTTGAACCCTAATCGCATCGATCTTCCAGACATTGATGTAGACTTTCCATGGGATGAGCGGGATAGCGTGATCGACTTCGTGAAACAGACATATGGCCACGAAAGAATGGCCATGGTAGCAAATCACGTCTGTTTTAAAGGCAGAGGGGCCCTGTGGGAGGTGGCAAAGGTATACGGATTTTCTCCTGCAGAAATCAAAAAGGTAACCAGGCGCCTGAGTATATATACGAAAGGCGAAAATCTTGAAGAACAGATGAAAACGAGTCCCCGTTGCAGGGGGCTTCATCTTCCCAAGCCATGGCCTGAAATAATTTCCCTCGCCACGCGTATCAGCAAGTTTCCAAGGCACCTGTCGGTTCACAGTGGAGGCACAGTGATCGTACCGGATAACATAAGCAATTACGTCCCGGTGCAAAAAGCCCCCAAGGGAGTACACATCATCCAGTGGGAAAAGGATCAAACCGAAGCGGCCGGCCTGGTCAAGATCGACCTCCTTGGTAACAGGTCTCTTTCCGTGATTCGGGATACCTTAAAAGCCATAAACAAGAATTATGGTCACACCATCGACTACTCGCTCCTGAACCCGCTCCACGACCGCCCTACGCTCAGGCTTCTTGCCGAAGGCCGCACCATGGGCATTTTTTACGTTGAATCCCCTGCAATGAGGCAACTCCAGAAGATGACCGGTAAGGGAGATTTTGAACATCTTGTCATTCATTCCTCCATAATAAGGCCGGCTGCCAACCGATACATAAGGGAATACGTTCAGAGACTTCGCGGTAAACCATACAAGCCTTTACATCCCCTGCTGGAAGATGAACTCAAGGAAACATACGGCATTATGTGCTACCAGGAAGACGTAACAAAAATCGCCGTGAAACTCGCCGGTTTCGACTACAACACC
>JALXAI010000294.1 GCA_026992215.1 Desulfobacterales bacterium
GGGCTGATAATGCCGAGAAAATCCCTTATGGTCTTGTGAATGTCCTTGTTATCCACCACGATTGCTTTTACATCGCTGGTAAAGTGATCCCTGATCACCCGTATACCCAGGTCCTGTTCCTTGTATACAAGGGAGGGCGCGGGGAGTTTCTGGGCTCTTTTTTTGATGTCTTCCCACAGTCGAAGCAGGTACTTCAGGTCCCTTGTGATTTCTCGCTTGGTGCGGTTTTCGCCGGCAGTCCTCAGTATCACTCCAATTTCTTCAGGCAATACCAACTTGTTCAATATGTCACGAAGCCTTCCCCGTTTTTTTTCGTCCGTTATTTTTCGTGAAATTCCCCTGTGAGGTCTCCCCGGCATGAGCACGAGGTAGCTTCCGGGTATGGAAAGATACGTGGTTAGAGCGGCCCCCTTGTTTCCCACCTCTTCCTTCACCACCTGCACCAGGACTTCCTGCCCTTTTTTAATGATATCCTGAATGCGAGGTCCGCAGGCAGTAGCCTTGCCTGTCCTGGAAGAGGATTCCTTCTTGTTTGAAGTTTCCACCACCTCCGGTGGTATCGCGTAGTACTCGGGATGAATTTCACTTATAGGCAAAAAACCGTTTTTCTCAGCTCCGAAGTTAACAAAGGCCGCTTCCAGGCTCGGCTGGACTCCAACGATGATACCCTTGTAAATATTACCCGTAATCTGTTTTTTAAATGCCGTTTCGATAAAAAAATCCTGAAGAATCTTGTCTTCCGTTATGGCTACCCGGAATTCTTCAGGATCTGTGGCATTAATAATAATTTGTGACGGCATACAGAATCTATTTCCTTCTCATTTTCGGGTATCCACGGTCCCTCGCCACGATTGTACCACAAAATTATACTATTGTATCAACCATTCTGAAAGGTACCAGTTCTTGCCAAAATGAAATCGTGATAAGGAACCGTTTTCTCGCTGCTTTTGCTGATGCTGGTATGCCTGGTACATGAATGTTCTTACAATGGCATCCCTGTTAGGCTGATAGGTACCATCATAAGCCGAGTCAATGTACGGGACTCTAAGTTTTCGCAACAGCGGCTTTAGCACCGCAGACGTGGCGGTGCTCGGCATACATGTAAAAGGAAAGACATTTACCACTCCATTGAAGCCGTGTTCCGCGTAAGCAAGAGCCCCCGCGATGCTAAGCGCCGCCTCCGTTCCCACATCCAGGCAGAAAAGCTTCCTGGGACCAAGCTTATCTTCGAGGGGATCAATGGCGTGATCGGGAGCTATGTCTATCTCGGAGCGTGCCGCTCGGTATACCTGCCCCTGTCGCCACAGCTGGTAATAGTACTCGATAACGTGTTTCAACCATCCTTTAAAGTGCTTATAGAATTCCCGGTATCTCCCGAGCCTCAGAGCCATTTTCCATTTCTTGCCCACCTTGTACCCAGTATCATAGGTGATGTAGTTTATCCATTCGGCCATGGATGCGTTCACCACTTCACCGCCGTATTTTTCGATCAGGCGAATGATTTCCTGGTTCGCTTTTGTGTGGCATCTGAGGTAAATTTCGCCAACGATACCGATTTTTGGCTTTCTTGGAATATGCGGATCTATCAGGCCCTTTGCCTCGCGAACGAGTTCTCTCAGGGTACCGCGGATTTTTGCGAAGTC
>JALXAI010000295.1 GCA_026992215.1 Desulfobacterales bacterium
TATGCAACCCTCGACGTTGGGGCAGTTACCCAAAACATATGCCTTGCTGCTCTTGAGTATGGACTTGGCACATGCATCATGGCAGCAGCGGTGCATTACCCCGATATCATTAGGGAAGTTACGGGTCTTCCGGAGACCAAGAAACTGGTGCTGGGTATTGCCATCGGCTACCCTGATCCTGATGCCGTTGCAAACAAATTCAGGAGTTCAAGAGCTTCGGTGGAAAAAGTTACCAGCTGGTTTGGTTTCTGATTTGCAATATAACCAGTTTTGAATTATCCTGCCTTCAACGCTTTGAATTTCGCGGGCCGCGTTACACAAGCCCGTGAGCCTCCGGAGTAGTACTATTTTGTTCCTCCCTATGAATGCTCTTTAAGAGCTTTGGCTAAGTTCTGGATTGAAGTTGAATATGTACAGCACTTGATGTAATTTTCGACTTTATGAACGCGATCGTAAAACGGAAAAGAGTAATAGTATCCATGCTGGTGGGGCTTGCAGTATTGATTTTTGTGCTTTCCTTTGCCGACTTGCACCGCCTGGAGAAAATATTAACGGAGTCTGATTTAACGTGGCTGGTTATGTGCGTGGTGGCCAGTCTTTTGAGTTATTGCTGCATTGCGGCGGTAATGTACCATATTTTGGTTGTCCTGAAAGAGAGATTGCCCTTCAAGGATGTTTTTGAGATAGCTCTGCTTTCGTGTTCAGTGAATTACCTGGTGGCCTTTGCGGGTTTGAGTGGCCTTGCTGCGAAGATTTACATGCTGGCCAGGGAAAACGTGGCTCCGAGCAAAACGTTATCCGTTTCAATTCTGCATGGTTTTCTGACCAACACCATTGCAGTGTTATTCGTATTCCTGGGATTTTACTACTCTTTCAGTTACATTGAAATGAGTGCGTACGAACTTGAATTTGGTATCCTCGTACTTATTATAGCCTTTCTGCTCACCTGGGTTACCATCAAGATAATGCTGGACAGCAGCTTCCGACAGAAATTTTATACCGTTGGAACGATGCTGTGGGAAAAAACTACCAGGTTCGGAGTTGTACGCAGGTGGAAACTGAACAGGGAAAAGGCGGACGAGTTTTTCCAATCCTTTGATCAGGGTATGAGGATACTTGTAGAAAATGTTAGGAACTTATGGAAACCATGCCTGTACGCTGCTCTTGATTGGGGACTGATGATACTGTGTCTTGAATTGGCATTTGTGGCCGTGGGGTACCCGCTTAGTTTCAAGATCCTTATTATAGGGTTTTCCGTTAACATATTTACGAGCCTTTTTTCGGTGGTGCCTGCATCGCTGGGCATAATGGAAGGGGCGATGGCCGGTTCTTTTGCACTGATGGGAGTTTCTTATGAAAGCGCCCTGGCTGCTGTTATAATATACAGGATTGCATATTACCTGATACCAATGCTTATTAGCGTATTTTTCTACTACAGGTTTTTTCCGAGAAACGAAGAAGTTAAAACGGAGTCAACCATTCGAGTAACCGGTGATAAATGAGACCTTTATACCTGGACGCATACGACAGAGGCATCCTCGAGGAAAGAGTTGAGAGGGCTCATCGCGTTCTGGAGAACTGTCGGTTGTGCCCCAGAAACTGCAAGGTTAACAGGTTAAAGGGCGAAAAGGGTGTATGCAAGACGGGAGCCCAGGCCGAGGTGTCTAGCTATGGTCCTCATTACGGGGAAGAGAGGCCCCTGGTAGGTCGAGGGGGCTCGGGAACTATCTTCCTGACCAATTGCAATTTGCTCTGCGTGTTTTGCCAGAACTACGAGATAAGCCATCTCGGGGAAGGGTACCAGGTTACACCTGGAGTGATGGCGGGAATGATGATGGATTTGCAAAAACAGGGGTGCCATAATATTAACCTGGTGACGCCGACGCACGTTGTCCCGCAGATTCTTTCGGCCCTCCTCATAGCAATTCCTTCCGGCTTAAACGTCCCTCTGGTATATAACTGCAGCGGCTATGAAGAAGTTGAAACCCTCCGACTTCTGGACGGTATAATTGACATCTACATGCCTGATTTTAAGTTCTGGGAACCGGAGAAAGCGAAACGCTACTGCAAGGCTCCGGATTACCCCGAAAAGGCAAAAGAGGCACTGCGGGAGATGCACCGGCAGGTGGGGGAGCTTGTGACGGACTCCGGGGGAATCGCGTTACGCGGACTCCTGGTGCGCCATCTTGTTATGCCTGACAATGTAGCCGGTACAAAAGAAATACTGAACTTTATCGCGAATGAGATATCCAGGAACACCTACGTCAACATAATGAATCAGTACAGGCCTTGCGGAAAGGCGTTTGAATTCAGGGAAATAGCAAGACCATTGAGCCGGGGAGAGTACCTGGCCGCTCTTCAATGGGCGAAAGAAGCGGGATTGAGTCGCCTTGATTGAGGTCGGTGGAATTTACCCCCTAGCGGAAACCGTGGAGCAATGAATTCCGGGAAAAAATTCTTCGTAATATCCGATATTCACGGATGTCTTGACAAGCTTGAACGATTGATTGAGCATCTTCGGGATGACATAAAGGAACGCACCGTGATTTTCCTGGGAGATTACATAGATCGCGGTCCCGATTCGTGCGGTGTCGTTGAATTTGTGATGGAGTTAAAAAAGAATACGGATGTTGTTTTGTTGAAAGGAAACCACGAAAAAATGCTGCTTGAGTTTCTTGCCGGCCTGAACCAGTTTGTCTATCTTGAAAATGGAGGTGATCTGACTTTGGCAAGCTATTACAAAAAATACAGACTTCGCGAAGGAGAAATAATTGTTCCTTCCGAACACGTGGAATTTTTTAATAGTCTTGAGCTGTATTATGAAAGTGATCAATACATCTTCGTTCACGCCGGGCTTCGGGATGGCGTTGACCTCAGGGGACAAAAGGAAGAAGACTTGCTCTGGATAAGGGAGGAGTTTATCTATTCCGCTTATGATTTTGGAAAGACCGTGATATTCGGTCATACTCCATTTTTGCATCCCTTTGTAGGGTTCCGGAAAATAGGCATTGACACAGGAGCAGTCTTCGGGAATACACTAACTGCTTTAGCTCTCCCCGAAATGGAATTCGTAAGCGTGTAACCTGTTCATATTTTGAATTTTCCCTCTCTTCTACCACTCCACTTTTGTTTGACAAAAAAGAAACACGAATACTATAAAATGTTTATATGACTAAATTACTTTGCCTTTGTATATCGAATTTATCCCACTGAGTTTTTTTACGATGCGCGGGGAGATACCGACGAGAAGCGTATAACCGTGGTTCAGGAGGATTAATGTATGGCAAGAATTGATGCTTTTTTTAAACTGATGCATGAACACGAAGCCTCAGACCTTCACCTGGTTGCCGGATCTCAGCCCATACTGAGGATCAGGGGAGACCTGGAAAGGGTAAAATATAAGGTTCTGGATAACGATGAACTCAAATCAATGTTGTACGAAATAACACCCGAAGAAAAGATAAAGGTCTTCGAAGAAACCGGAGACCTTGACTTTTCGTATGAAATCCCAGGGCTTGCGCGCTACAGGGTTAACTTCTTCCAGCAAAAGAATGGTATTGGCGCTGTTTTCAGGGAAATTCCGAGCAAGATCATGACGGTTGAACAGCTCGGGTTGCCTCCCGTGATCTCCAAGCTTGCCATGCTCCCGCGCGGCCTGGTGCTTGTTACTGGACCCACAGGCAGTGGTAAATCAACCACGCTGGCCGCGATCATTGACGAAGCCAACCGAAAAAGGAAAGATCATATCATAACCATTGAGGATCCGATAGAATTCGTTCATAAAAGCCAGGGATGCCTGGTAAATCACAGGGAGGTTCATACTCATACCAAATCCTTTTCTGCTGCACTTCGAGGAGCTCTTCGTGAAGACCCTGACATAATTCTGGTAGGTGAAATGCGAGACCTTGAGACCATAAGGCTTGCCATCGAAGCCTCTGAAACCGGGCACCTGGTTTTCAGCACTGTTCACACAACCAACGCTGCAAAGACCGTGGACAGGATTATCGAGGTATTTCCCCATGAGGAACAGGGCCAGATTCGATCTTCCCTCGCGGACGGATTGCGCGCGGTGGTTTCCCAGGCCCTTTTCAAAAGGATAGACAAGCCAGGCCGGGTTGCCGTTCTCGAGATACTTATCGCCACCCATGCTGTCAGAGCCCTAATCAGGGAAGGCAAAACCTTCCAGATACCGTCTGCTATTCAAACCGGTAAAAAATACGGGATGCAAACGCTTGACGATGCCATTATGGATCTGCTCAAGGCAGGGATCATAAGCGGAGACGAGGCTTATATGAAGTGTGTTGACAAGGAAAAATTTAAGCCATACATATCTGCACCACCTGCAGATTTTACTGAAGTATAATCCATCTTCAGGTTTTGTAATTCTACAATATCAAAGAGGCCAGCATGAGACGACGAGAACTTGAGCATATACTAACCAAGATGATAATGGAGTACCCGCATCTTTCGGACTGCAATTTCACCGTTGGGAAAACTCTCCAGGCAGAAGTGGACGGAGAACTTAAGGAAGTTTACAAGGACCTGGGTATACTTCAACTTACTCCTTTCCAGACCGAGACCATTGCCCTGAACCTCATGGGTTCCGACAAGAGAAATATTACAAACCTGTTAAAGCACGGTTCGTGTGACTTATCCTACCATCTTGCCGGGCGGGCGCGGTTTCGTGTAAACATCTTCTCCCAGAGGGGTACTTTTTCTATTGTCATGAGGCAGTTGCCAACCCGGATTCCTACCATTGAGGAATTGCGACTGCCTACAATTTTCAGGGAAATAGCGAAGGAAAAAAACGGGATTGTCTTTGTTACAGGTGCCACGGGAAGCGGAAAGACAACCTCACTTGCCTGCATTCTGGATGAGATAAATAATCATTTCCCCGTGCATATAGTTACCCTCGAAGATCCTGTTGAATACGTGCACGAACACAGGAAAGCAACGTTTAATCAAAGGGAACTGGGGCTCGACTTTGATTCCTTTGCCAGCGGTCTTCGAGCAGCATTGAGGCAGGCTCCCAAGGTGATTCTCGTAGGTGAGATGCGGGACAGGGAAACGGTGGAAATAGGACTGAGCGCGGCTGAAACCGGCCACCTCGTATTCACCACCCTCCATACCATCGACGCAGGGCAGACCATAAACAGGATCATCGGTATGTTTGACACTGACGAAGAGCAGATCATAAGAATAAGGCTGGCCGATAGTCTTAAATGGATCGTCTCCCAGCGGCTGGTTCCCAAGGTTGGCGGCGGAAGAGTGGCGGTTTTCGAAATAATGGGCACGAACCTGAGGGTCAAGGAAAGCATACTTCATGGAGAATCCGAGGGGAAGACTTTCTACGAGATAATTGAATCAAGAGAACCCTTTGGATGGTGTACTTTTGATATGTCGTTGATCAAGGCCTACGAAGAAGGATTGATCACCGAAGAAACCGCTCTTGCATATGCAAGTAAGAGGGCGATAGTGAAGAGAGGAGTCGACTGGATAAAGGCGCAAAGAGGAGAAAAGACTACTGATATAGAGGGTCTCAGGATAGATCACGATTACAGACGAAAAATACCGAGTTGAAATTACCACCCATGAAAAGGAGTTATCCGTGCGAATCAAATGTGAAGGGTGCAACGCAAGGTTTGAGATTGCGGATGAAAAGATTCCGAAATCAAAGATTGTAAGGGTAAAATGCCCGAAGTGCCAGAGTAAGATTGAAATAAGACCTCCCGAAATGGATGAAGATCCTTTCCTCGAAACGGGTGTTACGGAAGAAATTGGGATTGATGATAGAACTGATTCACCGGGTGTGGGGATTTCCGCCTCTGATGCCGAAGATGATTCACCTTTTGAGTATTTCGAAGGAGAAAAAAAGGTCGCGCTTATATGTGT
>JALXAI010000296.1 GCA_026992215.1 Desulfobacterales bacterium
GGGCTTGGTGGTCGGCCCATTTCTCCTGCGGCCCCTTCGAAGGGGCAGGTACTCAAGTATGACGGGAGTGCCTGGAAGCCGGATAAGGACGCCGATTCCGGTGGTGATATAACGAGGGTGATAGCAGACGACGGTTTGACTGGCGGTGCTTACTCGGGGGTCGCAACGCTGGCTGTTAAAGAGGGTGGCATTACGAGCAGTCACATTCTCAATGGTACCATCACAGCGGATGATATTGCGGACGACAGCATAACTTCGGATAAGATAAATGGTGTCAGCTGGGATAAGATAACGTCAAAGCCGGCGGGATTTTCGGATAATATCGACAACGATACCAAGTATTCTGCCGGAAATGGCTTAGAGCTTTTTGGAAACACCTTCAGCGTAAAGGTGCCACTCAGCCTTACGGGAAGCGTCTGGAATACCGGTATCCTGAAAGGGGTAAATGGCGATCCTTACGGGATCGGCGTATACGGGGGTGGTTACATCGGAGTCTACGGGCTATCTTCGGAGAAAGGTGATTATACGAACTACGGCGGGCACTTCAGGGCATCAGGAGATAGAGGCCGTGGTGTCTATGGCTTCGCTGATGCCACCGGAGATGTCACAAACTATGGCGGCTATTTTAAGGCTGCGGGTATGTCGGGGAGAGCAGTGTTTGGCGAGGCCACCAATAATGGCAGCGTAGAAAACTATGGAGGATATTTCCAGGCAGATGGGGAAAGCGGAGTTGGAGTATATGGAAACTCTCCTTACAAGGCTGTTTACGGCGAGTCGACGGCCATAACCGGCACTAGCTACGGTGGCTATTTCAAAACGAGTTCCGCGTCCGGCATCGGTGTTTACGGTGCTGCAACCCATGAGGGGGATGCGCTGAATTACGGCGGACATTTTAGCGCAAGTGGTGACCGCGGAGTTGGGGTTTACGCGGAGGGCTCTGGGCATGCCGGGTATTTTCAGGGGGATGTTTTTATCTCCGGAAATTTGTTTTTAGCGGGGTCAAAAAGTTTTGTTTTGCCTCATCCCACGGACCCCACCAGGCAGATTGTCTACGTATGTCTTGAAGGCGGCGAAAACGGGGTGTACGTGAGGGGAAGCGGAGAGTTAAAGAACGGCAGGGCTCGCGTACAACTTCCGGAACATTTTTCGCTGGTGGCATCGGAGACAGGACTTACGGCCCAGGTTACTCCACGGGACGGAAGTGCCGGGAGCTACCTGTACGTGGAAGAAGTTACCCGGGATCATATTAAGGTGGTGGAAGCAAATGGCGGTACGAGCAACGCTCGCTTTGACTACCTTGTTATGGGAATTCGAGCCGGATATGAGCACTACCAGGTGATTCAGGAAAACACCATCGGTAAAGGAATAGCGAGGATAGATCGCTGACAAATATCAGGGCGGGAATGCGATTCTAAGGTGATACTGACCTTTGCTTCCTGTTCAGGAATTGTAAGCTTCGTCGTGACCTTTAGGAACCGGAGCACGGATGCTTGTGGCGTGGTAACCGCATGTTTAGCGGTACACCTTGATTTTCAGTCACGAACTGAAATAACGCGTGGGGGGACATGAGACAAGCTCAATGTCCCTGGAAGCACGCTATTCCTTCTGCGATTACTCTTTTATCCTTATTGGTGTCATGAGAGTTGTACTTTTTGATGAATATTTGTCATGTATCGTTGTTTTTATCGTGTATGAACCTTTTTTCAGTCCGCTTATGGTGTAGGTCAGGTCAATAAGGAATTCGGTGTTGGGCATTGGGGTGCTCTTTTCAAGCGTAAGTACGTTATCTTTTCCACCCAGCACGGTCCCGTCTTCCGCCATAACAACAAAATCCGCGGTGAGACCCACGCTGTAAGTATGTCCGACTCTTTTTAAGGTATATCCAAGCACCTGGCAGTGAATGTGAATTGGCTCATCGGGTTCGTAGACATTATCGGGCTTTGGCGTATATGTATCGGTGTCCTGCACGAGAACAGGGTTTATAACCGTAAGGGGTATATTGTTCCATATGGAGAGAATGGCTTTTCTGAGGTGGAGAACAGCGTCGGTGAAGTTCCCGGTGGAGTATAATTTTTCCGCATCGCGGAGCAGGGAAGAAAAGGAAGTAAAGGGAACCGTGCCGGCGCTCGAAGCCGTAACAGCCTCCTGCTTTACTGGTTGGAGCGGTGAACTTTTTTGCGTGGCCCCGGTATCTTTTTGAGCAATGGAAACTTTTATGCTCCCGGTTCCGAAGATACCGAAGACAACATGCTTAACCCTTTTTTCGGCAGGCAGTTCCCAGGTTTTAGATTCACTGTTTTTCAGGGCAAAGCGTATTTCCTGGACCTTTTTGTAGCCTTCCCGGTACAGGGAAAATTTCCCTTTTGACACCGGCCGAATAGGACTGTTAGCTTTAATGGTAATTACTAGATTTTTCCCCGGATTTACCGTTTTCTCAATGCTAGAGACGTCTGTCTCTCTACCTTCTCCTTTTAACATGAATTCCTGGTGCTTAATGGTCCCGCTTCCGCCGGGTTGTTTTGAAATCTTTTCGGCCCTTTGACCTGGTTTTGCGGCTTGGGCTTTTTGACTCTCCGGAGATTGCACCGCTGAGTATCCCGCAGGAACTTCAAACAGAGAGTCATTTAAAGCACTTTTTTCGATGTTTTTTATTTCTACGGAACTGTTCGATGAATGGTTGACCATTTTAACGGGGAATCCCAGAGACGGGGAAAACCATTCGGTAATGAGCTTGTTACCGTTTTTAACGAATACATACCTGTCACATGTGTAGCCGTTTATCTTTTCGGTCCCGTTTTTTTTGGGTTTTATCCTTGTTTTCGTATACTTTATGCTCTCGAAAGGATTATTCATGAGGCTCCTTGGGTCTGTGTTTTGCACCTCAAGGTATACTTTTCTTGCCGGAAGGAGCACATGCGTTATCCCTGTGTCCCGATCAACAAGTATAACTACGTCCTGTCCTTCTTCCTTGTGTTCGATCCTGTACCTGGAGCCTTTGACGTATATCTTGCCTGTAGAACTGCGACCGGCCTCCGAGAAGATGACGTCCCCCTTGAAATCAACGGCAAGAACGGGAACGCAGTTAAGCAAAACAGTCGCAATTACAATGAAAAACACCAATCTTTTTGAAACTGTCGTTTCCATCGTCATCTCCTTTTGTGTTTTCTGGACCCTGAAATATTCCAGTTGATTAAAACGTGCGCTTTTTTCCTGTTAGAAGTTCGCCACCTGATTTTCTGTTACTCCCGATTTGATAATCACGGCCTTCAATTGTACCACCGGTTTGTCGGGCACGCTACCGTCCTGGACCCTGATGTCGTAGACTCCGGGGAGCAGTTTCAGAGAGAAAGGATTGGGAGGATCGGTGTAACCCACAGCCATGTGGTCGTTTTCCTCCTGCCTGAAGACACGGACGTAAGCCACGAATGGTTTGCCTGCCTTTATGGCTGTAACTTTCAGGAGTCCTTCCTTTGTGAACTCGGTGACTTTTTCGGTGGTTTTCCCCGGTTCAATGTTAATTCCCTTCAATTGCACCACCGGTTTGTCGGGTACGCTGCCGTCCTGCACCCGGATGTCGTAGACTCCGGGGAGCAGTTTCAGGGAGAAAGGATTGGGAGGATCAGTGTAACCCACAGACATGTGGTCGTTTTCACCATGCCTGAAAACACGGACGTATGCCACGAATGGTTTTCCGGCCTTTATGGCTGTAACTTTCAGGAGTCCTTCCTTTGCGAACTCGGCGACTTTTTCGGTGGTTTTCCCCGGTTCAATGTTAATTCCCTTCAATTGCACCACCGGTTTGTCGGGTACGCTACCGTCCTGGACCCTGATGTCGTAGACTCCTGGGAGCAGTTTCAGGGAGAAAGGATTAGGAGGATCGGTGTAACCCACAGTGAGGTGGTCGTTTTCCCCCTGCCTGAAGACACGGACGTAAGCCACGAATGGTTTTCCTGCCTTTATGGCTGTAACTTTCAAGAGTCCTTCCTTTGTGAACTCAGCGACTTTTTCGGTGGTTTTCCCCGGTTCGATGTTAACTCCCTTCAATTGCACTACCGGTTTGTCTGGGACGCTACCGTCCTGGACCCAGACGTCGTAGACTCCGGGGAGCAGTTTCAGAGAGAAAGGACTGGGAGGATCGGTGTAACCCACGGCCATGTGGTCATTTTCCCCCTGCCTGAAGACACGGACATAAGCCTGAAAAGGCGTGCCATTTTTAAGTGCCGTTACCTTTAATACCGAGACTCTGAATTTCGGCTTTTCAACCACTTTTTTCATCGCATTACTGAATTCGCTTGCATTCCTGGCCGTGAAATATTTTCCACCTCCTGCTTTCGCTATGCAGTCCAGCTGCTCTTTTTCCCGGGCGGTAACATCGAAGCCGATAACATGCATCACGAATCGTATCCCGCTCTCCTTTAATTTTTTAACAAGTTCACATGGATCGCCTCCGCAGGTTTCTTTTCCGTCTGACACCAGGACTATGGTGGTTTCTTCTTCCACGCTTCGGAGTTTCTCGGCAGTCAGCTCCACGGATTTGCTGATGGGTGTTTTCCCTTTGGGCTTTAACGCCTTGATCTTGTTTATTAGTTGCTGCCTGTGAAGCGTTCCAAGGGGAGATAGCTCTTCCACGTCGTTGCAATCACCCTTTCTCCTGTGTCCGTAGGCTACAAGCCCCACGTTTAAACCGGCGGGCAGCTCGTTTATAAGTCCTGCAAGAACCCTCTTGGCAATATCTATCTTTGCTTCTCCATTTATCTGACCGCGCATGCTCCCCGAAGCATCAAGTATAAAAATGATGTTCCCGGTCTCCCCTGGCCTGCCAGTGTCGCCGAAGGAGTCTTTTGGCGTTCCGGAAGTCATACCGATAATGACGAGAAACAGTGTGATAGAAATATGAACAAAAAATGTGGTTTTTGTTCTTTTTCTAAGCATATCGTCCCCTTTGTATGAGTGGATGTTTGTTATATTGCTCTCCCAACCAGGATTGTTTTCTCTGTGCTCGAGTTCATCCTAATCCAGCCGGGAAAATCGGGTTGATCAGTTGAGTAAGAAGTATCCCACAACGTCTGGTCTGATTCGAGTCGTGTCCTGAACCGGATAATTGCCCAATAAGACTCGGGAAGAAGATATAGAGTTCTAGGCAGAGAAGATTCCGTCAATAGATAGCTATTAAACAAAAATCCGCAGGGTTATTTTAGGCAGTATAATAACCACCGGTAAAACAAGCAAGAAAAAAAGAGGTGCTTTTTTCTCTGAAGTGGGGCAGTTGCAAGGAAGAAATGATTGAGGAGGTTGAAATGGTTGAACGACGTTTGCAGTGCCCTGAGCCTGCGCCGCCCTGAGCCTGCGCTGCCCTGAGCCTGCGTCGCCCTGAGCTTGTCGAAGGGTCGAAGGGTCGAAGGGTCGAAGGAATGTTTCTTTTCGACTTACCCTCTCTTCCATCCCCTTGTTCCCAGTCCCTTGCGCCTTTTCCCTTGCAGCTTGAATTCCGGAAGGGCAGGGATTCCAGGTTCCTGAAGCAGGGTGGAAAAACCAGGTCGGAGATCCGCCTATAATTGTGCCATATGGCAATGAAGTTGAGTGCGTGTTAGAGTAGCCCTTGGAGATTTTGTAGCATTGTTCTCTATAAACCATTCATTGCCGGAGGCCTTATGATTAACAACAGTAATTATTTTAGATGGGACAGGCTAAATACAAAGAATCTTGATCAGCAATTTGTGAGACTGATTATTGATGGACTTAATTGCTCACCATTCGAAGCATCAGCTGTACTGGACGCTGTTTACGATGTATTTGGGAATTATTTTGATTCCAGCCATAGTCTGAAACACGGGCAGGTTAGGCTTTCTGTTGTCTCTATAGAAGCCA
>JALXAI010000297.1 GCA_026992215.1 Desulfobacterales bacterium
TGTCCTGAAGCGAAGCCGAAACGAAGAAAAATTGCTGTTCGAGACGAAGCCGTTTTCCTTCCATCGGCTCATCATTCGGGTATAGTACCTTGGATATCGTCTCAGCCTTTATCTTTTCTTCAACGGCTCCGTAATAGTCCCCCACATTAAAGTCTTCGAAGTCGAAATCTTCCACGGCCTCGGCACTCCATAATCTCAACAGGTTTACCCTGTTTACCCTGTATCCGGGAATCGGCGTATCGTATGCGACTGCCTTGACCATCCTTGACGGAATCCAGCGAACCCTGAAGTTCCCTTGCTGATCGGTGTAGCTTTCCGTGTGACCTCCGAATCCTATTGTGAAACTCAGCTCCGGCTTCTTGATTTCCCACGGGTTCCCATGGTGAAGCCACATGTCACTCCGTTCCTTTTGCCATCCATCAACAATGCTCTGGTGAAACATTCCGTGCTCGTAGCGTATACCATAGCCAATGGCAGGAACCTGCAGCGTGGAGAGAGAATCCATGTAGCATGCGGCGAGTCTTCCGAGACCACCATTACCCAGTCCGGGTTCTACCTCTTCGTCAATTATCTCGTTTATGTCGAGTCCCGTTTCTTGCAATGCCCTTGCAACCTCATCGAACAGTCCCAGGTTTACAAGGTTATTTGCCAGGTGTGGGCCAACCAGGAACTCGGCGGATAAATAGCAGACTATTTTTGACGGTACCCGTTTCAGGCTTTCCACGGAATTGACAAAAAGATGCTGCATCCTGTCTCTTATCGTATAGGCCACTGCCATGTAGAAATCTTTCATGGTTGCATTTTCAACCGGTTTACTCTGTTTGTAGAAAAGATTATACGCAAAAGCCCTTTTAAGTTCGTTTATCCTGTCCTTGGCCGCTTTTGCTTTCTCTGGTCTATTTCTCTTTTGTTTTTTCATGATTTGTTGTACCTCCGGCTTGTGTGTCGGGAGTTGGTCCCGGGATAATGTGCCCGCGAATCACCGGAACCACCCGCACAGACAGACTCGTAACCCCGCAAGGCTCTATAGGGGAAATCACGGGGAATATCCTGGCTCTTCGGGCGGGCACGGATGCGATTTTGTGGTCTTTTCATGCTTTTTTGATTAAGGTTTCCACCTTCTTTCACCGGTTACCAGGCGGCGCCAGCGCCTTCCGGCAGGAGTGCTACATCGTTAAAGTTACTGTCTGCCGGAAGGAGTAAAACTCGAACTGCCAGCCATAGCCTTGTGGGCGTTTTGTACTCCCAGGTAAATAATTGGTCGCCACTTGAGCCACTCATCCCGGGGTTTTTCATACAGCTTGAAGTGTTTCCCGTTTTCCACCGTTTTTCCCATTTTATCAGCTTCCGGGGTGGCAAAGGCGATTCCGCCCGCCACGATCGTTTCAATCGATTCCGTTTTTATCTTTACGCCTGAGAATATACCAGCTTTTACCCTGATACCACTCGCGTTCCAGAATCGGGTATTTTCCCTCACGAGCTCCCCGTAGGGCTGGTAAATATTCAGGTGTATCCATACCATCGTGGAATCCGGGGAAAGCTCATGCCCCGTTACCTCCCCCACTTTTACCTGTCGATAGTACACGGGGCTACCTTTCTTGAGCGATCCAAGGGTATCCGCTTCGAGGA
>JALXAI010000298.1 GCA_026992215.1 Desulfobacterales bacterium
CGGCCAGTCCTGCGAGTACCAGCGAAGCGGAGGCCCTCAGATCGGTTGCCATTACTTTCGCTCCCAGCAATTCTTTTACTCCCTTGACCACCGCTGTTCTGCCATCTATGGATATATCAGCTCCGAGCCTGCGCAATTCGCTTACGTGCATGAATCGGTTTTCGAAAATTTGCTCCGTAATTACGCTTGTTCCGTTGCCCAGGCACATCAGCGCCATGAACTGTGCCTGCATGTCAGTGGGGAATCCCGGAAACGGCAACGTCTTCACATCGGTGCTGATAATGATGTCGGCGCTTTTTGCCGTGACCCGGTTGTCGCCGATTTCGAAGCTCATCCCCGTTTCCTGGAGCTTGTGAATGATGGTTTCGAGGTGCGAGGGCACGCAGTTAAGCAGAGTTACCTCTCCTCCCGTGATTCCAGCTGCAATAAGTAGAGTACCGGCTTCTATCCGGTCCGGAATGACGCTGTAAGGTTTGGGTGTGTTCAGCCTTTTTACTCCTTCGATGGTGATAATATGAGACCCGGCACCTTCTATCCTTGCGCCCAGTGAATTGAGGTAGTTGGCAAGGTCCACCACTTCCGGTTCCTTGGCGGCGTTTTCGAGGACGGTTGTGCCCTCGGCGAGAGTTGCGGCCATCATGATGTTTTCGGTACCGGTGACTGTTACCAGGTCGAAGTAGATATGATTTCCCCTAAGTCTTCCGGCCTCGGCTTCGACGTAGCCGTGGCTGAGCCTGATGTTCACTCCCAGGGCCTCAAGTCCCTTTATGTGGAGGTTTATCGGCCTTGCCCCAATAGCGCATCCCCCGGGCAACGAAACGCGAGCTTTCCCGAACCTGGCTACCAGGGGACCCAGAACAAGCACCGAAGCCCTCATGGTTTTGACAAGATCGTAAGGTGCTTCCGGCCGTGACAGGTTATCGGTTTTTATCCGGAGGGTTTGCGAGCAGTCGACTTCTGCACCCATGTAATCGAGCAGGGTACAAAAGGTCCTGATATCCCGCAACTGTGGAACGTTTTCAAACTGGTGCCATCCTTCGCACAAAAGACTTGCTGCCATCAATGGCAAAATGGCATTTTTGGCTCCGCTGACCGCTACCTTCCCGCGCAATCTTCTTCCGCCGTGAATTACCAGTTTATCCATTACTATCCCCGTTGTTGATCTTCCTCGCCCTGTGCCGGGACAAGAGTTGCATAAGGTACTGTCGGTGTCAAGAGCAAATGGCTGGTGTGGCGATGCTACACTTGTTGTTGATAGTGGTATATTAATCAGGGAGCGATCCGGGGGGATAATCTTCCGGAGAACCGTGATATTCGGCGTTTTACATGAAAAACTGCGTACCGGGTGATCGGTTTTTCGCTCTGTTACGGTGTTGTAGCCTTGGCATCTTGAAGTTACCGTGGATGTTTTCGAAGAATAATTATTCTGTCCAGCCCGGAATAATCCTTTTTCACGGCAACTTCGGCTACCCACGGCAATGAACCGGCCAATTTTTCCAGCCGGTTACCCTGATTGCTCCCTATTTCCATGACCAAGGAGCCTCCGGGAGCCAGAAACGGTTCTCCGCCCGCAATAATCTTTTCTATAACCGATGTTCCGTTTTTTCCCCCGTAGAGGGCGTGC
>JALXAI010000299.1 GCA_026992215.1 Desulfobacterales bacterium
TCCGGCTGAATATCGCCTCCCGGACACACCACCGGGATTCTCCCCAGTTTTTTTACCCTGCCGATCTCGGATTCATCCACCACCACCGCATCGGCACCGCCTTCGATAGCGGTGGTAACTACCTTCTTGTTCCAGGGAACAGCTTTGACCCACACTTCTTTTTTCATGGCCTATAAAAAATGAGGCCCGTTGAAACATGCGGGAACCATATTGGCTGAGGCAGGTCCAACGAGCCTATTCGTCTTTTTTTATATCTTTTTTTCTTTCAAAAATGGATATTACTTTCCCCTTTTCTTCCTTTTTCTGATCGTCCTCCGAAACTTCTTCTCCCTGAGTTTCCTCAGAAAATTCGTCCGGCTCGGGAAGGCTGGATTCCGGGCATATTACTTTTTCCAGGCGAACGGGGCGGCCTCCCATCGTGAACTCTTCACCGTTGATGTATTCCGATTTGAGTATCCACGTGATGGTCATCAACGGAACCTGGAGCACGAGTAGCTTAACATGGTACCAGCCGGCCTTTACGTCAGGCGAAATATCTTCAATCCTGGCAAAAAAAGCGGGTGAATTTTCCAGGTATATTAGAACTACGTCCCCGACATCTGTCATTTGGAATCCTTCCCTGTGCCCCCACTACTTCAGATACCAATACTCTTTCTGGCAATTACAAATCTTTTGAATCAATTTAACTATAATTTATAAAAACAAGAACAATCAAGTACTTTTAAACGCCTCCTTACAAGTGTGATCAGAAATGGAACGGAAACGAATCCGTATATATCAAATATTAAGATCATAACACCAATGTAAGACAAACATCAAGCAGAAATGAGCCCTACTCACAAGAATGACGCCGTTTGCACGGCCCTTTTAAAATGAAGCTTTCGCACCTCCTGGTAACCTCGATGAAAATTCCTGTCAAAACCGGAAGGACAAGCATGCCTGGATTTTCCCCATCGTCACCCCTCTTTGATTCCATGTTCGTTATCTCTTTGCCCTCTTTCCATCCCTTCAGGTAAGCATCAGTGTCCGGTTAAATCCCGTACCAGATGCACCTGCCGGTATACCGGTCAATCATGATCTGGGCGTGCCTATTGTTGTGTCTCTCAAGCCTTTTGACTACCAGTCACCGTGCTTGCATTCATTTGCGCTCATCAGCAAAGGAGATGTGCTACACGAGAGCATACCATTAAAACGATAAAACAGGCTCTTTCGCTTCCAGGGATCCCCGAAAATTTTCACGTTTACTTCATGCTTTATTCGCCAAGCCTCTCTTCCAGTTTCCTCCTGGCCCGGTGGTATGTTCCCTTCGCCCTTTCAGCCAGCGCTCCGTATTTATCTTTTTGCCTGGCAACGAAATCCCCGTCCGCTATTTCCAGAAGATTGGCCCTGGCAATCCAGCTGGCAGCCCAAAAGCATGAGTAGGAAACTTCTATTGCCACTCCGGCATCTGCCAGCAGAGGCTTATAGCATTTTTCTATGATATCAGCCCCGTATTCCAACATTTCAACGCTGCAGGCCATCAATTGCTCGGGCACAAACAGGGCTTCTTTGAACGCGCGCCGGATCTGATTCTTTTTCTCGTTGGCGTTATTCTGTTCCGGTGTCGAGCCCCTCAAGGCCCGGATGACTTTCGCGTACGATATTGCATCAAGATCGATAAGGGTCTCGCATTCATCTTTGATGTTATTGAGCCTTAAAATTAACGCATCGATATCTTTCCCGGAGTTTCGCTCTGCTTCTTTTCGTTTTTTTGCGTCAACAGACAGCACGAATTTCTCGATACTTGCGGACAGGGCACCCAGCAAAGCGGCCGCGCACCCGCCTCCGGGCAGGGTGGGGATATCCCTGGACAATGCTTCCAGAAACTCACCGATGCTTTTTTCGGAAAAAGAAGACTCTACCATCACTTTTGATTCCGACCTTTGTTTAATTATGATCTTTCTTTACTTCACAATTGCCGAGGGATTTCAGGCGAACCACTTGCCTCATCTCTTAGCCGACGATATCATCAGGTACGGTAACGTGAATTACAACCATACGAAACGGCGAATCCCATAAAAAGGTCCGGTACCTGAAAAACTGTTTGTCCAGAACCGGTTTTCGCTGAAAATAAACAGGTCACGGCTTTTCATTTCTGATGTCCGGCAAAAAGATAAATACGAACTGCTCCCTGGTTATAAGTACCAACTTCGAGTCCCCGGTCAGGGCTAACCGGAGTAAAGTCTCTTTTCGGAAAGATTGAGCACTTTATTAAGGAAAAATTCTTGGGCTGCCATTTTTCGCGTGCACTATGTTTGCCCACGGCCCCAATTGTAGTAAAGCAAACATCCAATGAACCCGGTTAGACAAATGCAGGTTATCCATTTTTTTCTGTCTCTAACTCGATTTTCCAAAATTTCCATCATAAATTGACAGGTTTTTTCACGAAAATTGACCCACCTGGTAGTAAAAAGATCTCTATCATTTTTTGATATGGGATGGAAGAGGTGATAGGCATGAAGGTAGAAAACCCCGCTCTGGAGGGTTGTAAATCCGTCTCCGAAGAAACCGGATAACGACCAGGAATTTGAAAAAGCGACCAAGCGGAAAACGGGCGGAAGCACAGGGATAAATAATTTCAGAGTTCTCAAACCGGCCCTTTCCAACACCAAATTGCTCAAACCCGGAAAAGTTGAAAATCGAGTATCGGGACATGGGACTCCTCAGCAAGGTATTCAAAAACCTAACACATCAAAAAATGAAACAGTGAAAAAACTCCACATTTAATCCCTTATCTTCCACACATGTATGATACTTTTTTCTTCATCGGCGCGTCTCTCGAAGACATAGAGAAGACCACGGACACGGTCGAAACACGCGGCCCCTAGTAAGTATCGTTTCTTTCTCTTGTGATCAAATCCCGGATCAAAAAGATATTTGTCGATATCGAGAAAGGCATAGGGTTGGGGTTCATAGGTTTTCATTGTCCCTCTGGCCACTGCTGCCAGATCTGCAGGGTCGTAGAAGATTATGCGGGCCCTTATAGTCTCAGACCACCATCCCCTGTCATCATGTGGCCAGGGCGGGACCTTAGGGTATACGGTATTCTCATTAATATCAATAGGCCACACTACTCCGTTTGCAAATCCATACCAGCACTTACCTATTGCCTTGGTACCGACAAAGATTACTGCGGATCTGTTGCCCGCTGTCAACCATGCTCCTCCGGACCATTCGTCGGCCTCCTTGAAATCGTTCATCTTCATAAGGTCGGAATTTTCTATTTCGTTCATACCTGGCCGCTGTATGCCATAGAGGAGTAAAGGAGTGATGTATTTTAGTGTAGCGTTTGGAGCCGGCGGATTCCCATCTTTCCAGGGAGCACAAGCAAACAGAGCGGGACCCTGTCCTCCCCAGTTCCCATCTCGAAACCTTCCTGATGCAAGTAGCTGCCCACCTGTATATTTGTCAGCCCATTCCTTTGGAATATCAAAGAGGTAGTCATTAGTGGCATAATTGGTAAAACCATCAAAATGCCACGGGCCTGCAGGTTTAGGATTAGAAAGGTCCAGTTCACACCAACCGTGTGACGCCTCAAACTCCTGGAAATGCTGTCCCCATGCAAAGTATAGTTTCCCAGTTTTCTGAGAGCCCTGCGGGGGCAAATATGCCAGTCCGGCCCGGGGAATTTCAAGTTCACCAAACATATTGCCTTTAATGTCCCTGAAGCCCTGTAGCGTTCTGGCAGTATTTAACTCGCTGAGGTTTTTGGTACGGGAAATGACGGGGCGAGGTATGTCGATCTCTGATACGAATTGCTGGTGGTCGTGACCAATGGCAAAGATGGACCCGGGATAGCCATCAGCCGGTCCGTTGGGGTCACCATTGGGATAGTACGCCATTGCATAACCACTGTACTCCCAGTTTGACCCATTTGAACACCCTGGCAATCTGAATGCACCCATATACACAAGATCTTTGGGAAATATGAGTCGATCTGCCTTGGTAGTTTTCTTTCGGTTTACATTAGTAGCAGCGTCACTCACGCTGATCTTGCTATACATTGAAACAGCAAAGACTATCAGAAAAACAAATAATAGGTATCGTCCAGACATTTTCAAGTACCTCGCTTTCATGCGTTTCTGCATTGTTTAATCCTGTAACTGGACATATTACTATTTTGATAATGTCCTCTCATCTCGATTCTACTCGGTTACTTTATCAGACTGAAGGGACATTTAAAAGCTTACGTGCAGAGAAAGCAGAGTTTGATGACACCATTGAAAACTCGTCTTTGGAGGGACGTTAACCATATACAGTGCCTTAATTTCCCTGATTATTTATAGACTGTTTAAGTACCTCGCTTTGCTCCCAATGAAAAAAGGATCTTTCAAAAGTCTTGGTTAGTACAGGGAGGAGGTAGAGTGTACGATCTTGGTGGTTAGTCTGAAAGTTGGTGATCTTGAAATCTGCTTCACTTATCTGTACTCGGGTATGCCAGGCGGGGTAATATTTCGAAATTGGTTGGTACCTGGCCGCGGAAAAGTGCGTTGTGAGTAAAGATACTATACTCCGGTTCCAATCTGCTAAATAATGGAAGAATGGCTCGGAGAAAACATGTCATAATGTGATAGAGGTAATAATTATCTGGGGCAATTTTGTGGCCGGTTTTATGAAACCGACGGTTCGGTGAGAATTCCCTGTACGGTGTCATACCAATAACTCTGGATCTTGTTCTGTGTGGATAGCTACAAGGGCAAGGAGGAACCGGTGATTGCCGGAGAACTTAGCATTTCCGGGGCACGCTGGAGCCGGCGAAGGGATTCGAACCCATGACCTGCTGATTACGAATCAGCTGCTCTACCTCTGAGCTACGCCGGCTCAATCTTGATAATTCCTTTTATCATGCAGGATTACGGTGCGTCAAGTCTTTGATACACACGAGAAAACAAAAGAAAAGGGGGAACTGTTTCCCCCTTTTTGATCAAGTTGAAACCGATGAAATTCGCGTTAGAACTTGAAATTGATTCCACTCTGGATTCGCCAGAAATCATCGGCGTTACCGTCGTAACCGTTTCCACTGTTGGCATCCTGTGCCCATGCATCCATTGCATCGTCGGAGAAGAGGTATTCGCCGATGATCTTGAAGGTTAAACCTTTCCAGATCTTATAGGTTGCGCCCAGCTGAATAGCCTGTCCAACATCTTTCTCACCGTTGTAGGTATCCTCGGCAAGGCGCATGTACATGAATGCCGCCCTCATGGCGAACTTTTTGGAGAACTTGTAATCACCCTGCAGCCTGAACATCTGAAATCCTTTGTCCAGGAGATAGGGCGCATCACTGAAGTAGTTGTCAGTGCCGAATCCATCTTCAAATACAATCAAGCTCCCTTTGACATCAGTATCTATAGCATCGTAATTTTCGGCATTGTCGTCATTGGGATCATCGTCACCGCTGGCATACCACCATGTAAAAGTGGTCTTGAACCTGTTAGTCCAGTTGTAGCCGATATCGGTGTGAAGGAAGAAAGCATCTCGGTCAAGCTGGTCATCGGTTCCGTTATCAACGACATCGTCGTCGAAATCAATGGTACCACCTTCGTAAATGAAATCCCAATTTGCGAAGAATTTCCCGTACTTCAATCCGCCGTCAAGGCCAATGTAGTAGTCATCTTCATCGTAAGTTACCGTGGTCGAAGCATTCGGATAAGTTGCACTACCAGCCTGGCTACTCATGTCGGCAATATGATACACCGTGCTGCTGTCATTGCCTTGATTGAAGTAGAGGAAGAACAATCCGAGCTTGAGACTCAGGGCTTCCCATTTGGGCTTGAATGTCACCTTGGCAAAAAATGCAT
>JALXAI010000300.1 GCA_026992215.1 Desulfobacterales bacterium
GTGGGCTGCGAAATGGTGAGGGTGGCGGTTCCGGACATGGAAGCCGCGGAGAAGCTGCCCTTGATAAAATCGAGGATAAATATTCCTCTTATCGCGGATATTCATTTTGATCACCGTCTTGCCATTGCATCCCTGGAAGCCGGTGTTGACGGCTTGCGTATCAACCCGGGCAACATAGGGGGACCGGGGGCCACGAAAAGAGTGGTTAAGATGGCGAAGGAACGTGGCGTTCCCATTCGAATCGGGGTAAACAGCGGATCGCTCGAAAAACACCTGCTTGAAAAGTACGGGCATCCGACTCCCGAAGCCATGGTCGAAAGTGCCCTGGGACACGTTAAGATCCTTGAAGACCTGGGATTTGATCTGATCAAGGTATCCCTGAAGTCTTCCGACGTGTTACAAACCATAGATGCTTATACCCTGCTTTCAGAAAGGATTAACTACCCTCTGCACCTGGGAATAACGGAAGCGGGAACGTTGGTGAGCGGAACGGTCAAATCGGCGCTGGGAATAGGAATCCTTCTTTTTCATGGAATAGGAGACACCATTCGTGTGTCCCTGACTAGTGATCCCAGGGAAGAAATAAAGGTAGCTTACCATATATTGAGGTCTTTGGGGCTGAGAGAACGCGGAGTCGAAATAATCTCCTGCCCCACCTGCGGCAGGACCGAAATTGACCTCATCCCGCTGGTTGAAAAGGCCGAAGAGGAGCTGGCAAGAATCAAGTCACCTTTAAAAGTCGCCATCATGGGATGCGTGGTAAACGGACCGGGTGAGGCCAGGGAAGCGGATGTGGGTGTTGCCGGAGGCAGAGGGGTCGGAATAATTTTTAAAAAAGGTGAGGTTATCGGAAAGGTAAAAGAAGAGGAACTTCTGGATGCACTGTTAAAAGAAGTCCATTCCATGGTAAAGCAATAAGCCTTTGAAATGATTTACGAAGTTATTGATAACATACTCGGTTATTATCCCGAAGCCGATGTGTCCCGAGTTAAAAAAGCCTACGTTTTTATGGCAAAACTGCGGGGTTCAAAAAGTGATTGCCTGGGTGAACCTTATCTTACTCATTCCATAAACGTTGCCAGAATACTGACCTCGATGCATCTCGACGCGGGCACCGTAGCTGCCGCCCTGTTGCACGAAGTGCTCGACCATGAACTGATGAGCATGGCGGCACTGGAGAAGTCCTTTGGCAGTGAAGTGGCAAACTTGGTGGCAGGGGTAACGAGAATAGGTAAACTAGAGTATACCGAGAAAACAGCTTCCCACAAGGAAAACCTTATAAAAATGATACTTTCCATGGCCACTGACCTGCGTATTCTTTTGATCAAGCTTGCAGACAGGCTGGATGAAATGCGAAGACTACGATGCAAGCCATCCGGTGACCAGCTGGCAATCGCCCGGGAAACTCTTGATATATACGCATCCATTGCGAATCGCCTTGGCATAGACTGGATGAAAAAAGAATTTGAAGACCTGTCGTTTTATTACCTTGAGCCGTTCGCTTACCAGGAAATCATAAACGGAATCGTTAAGAAGAGAGAAGAACAGGAAGAATACATTTCAAGAGTTAAACAAATCATTTCGGAAAAACTGGCTGAAAGGGGCCTGA
>JALXAI010000301.1 GCA_026992215.1 Desulfobacterales bacterium
AATCCGTAACCGGGATGAATGGCTTCGCATCCCGAGTTGAGAGCCACTCGTATTATTTTGTCGATATTCAGATAGTCTTTCCTGGGACCCGGCCCGATGCAGACCGCTTCGTCCGCGTGCATGGTATGGAGAGCTTCTCTGTCCGTTTCTTCGTAAATCGTTACCACTCTTATACCGAGTTCCTGGGCAGATCGGAGTATCCTGAGAGCTATCTCACCCCTGTTTGCGACAAGTATTTTATTAAACATATTAACTATCCTTAATAGATCTTTGTGCGTTTCCCGATATTTTCACCTTTCTTCTTGACCGGTCGTTTCCGGTTTCTTTCCGGTTTCCAGGATAGCAGGACTAAATTCAAGGCTCATCTATTGAATGTTGAAGTTTTAGCGTTCAGAATTTGGTCTTCTTCGGCTGGACGGAGCGTGACCTGAAAGCTGTTTAACCTTTTTGAAGAACTCTAACTATCACACTGACGCCAAAATGGCAATGATTCTCTTTGCCATGCTATTGCACCTGGCAGATAAAGTAGTCCCGGATATGGCTGGTCCTGGCGGAGCAAAGAAGGATATAGCCGGCCAGTGGAAAGTTACCGAGGAAGTTACCCGGTTTTCGGGCGCACCGTCCGGGTAATTTGAACTGGCCGGAAACATCCGGTCTGAAGCTGTTCCCAAAAGCCCACCCAGGCTCTTTCTTATGTGGCTATCCGGATTTCTCTGGAATGTAAGGTGCCGCGCTCTCAGGGGGTTGGTTGGAAAGTCTGATTTGGGCAAATACCACAAGACAACTTATAAAAGGTGATATTTGCTTTCTCTGCCCCGAACCGGCGCTCGAGGCGTGTGCCTTTTTCCTCCTATATGCTGATCCTGAATCGGATCTAACCCAAAGCAGCTCTGCTTCCCCTGGCCGGTCTTCGCTTTCTGGGAGCCACGTTGAGTCTTTCGCGATCAATAAGGCTGCACTTAAAGGGCTTCAGAACTTCACCAACCTCCCATTTTGGTCGATCAATATCCTGCAACAGCTCCTTTATACTATTCCACTGGGTCGGGTTATAAAACGGGCAGTTCTTGCCTTCGTTGAAAAACTCGCAGTGCTTGGCACTCACGTATTTTTCGTACTTCTTACAATACATTATCTTCATGGGCCTCTACCTCCTTGGTTTCCTAGTATAGCATTTTTCGTACCAAAAGGAAAGTTTGCACGAAAAAGATTGCTTTTTACCCAATACTGTTATAAAAGGCAAGTACAAATTTTAATTTTTTGCCTTGACAAAAAAAGCAAGCTAAACTAGATATCGAGTTCTTGATTTCTAGAGCTTTATACCGAACGGAGAGTTGTATTATGAAGACATTTAGTGCGAAACCCGATCCAGGCGCAAGAAAGTGGATTGTTGTGGATGCGCGTGACAAGGTTCTGGGAAGGCTGGCGTCCAGGATTGCAATCAGGTTGAGAGGCAAATACTTGCCTACCTTCACTCCTCATGTTGACACAGGGGATTTCGTGGTGGTCATAAACGCGGAGAAAGTGAGGGTAACCGGTAAGAAATTGCAACAAAAAATGTATTACAGGCACACCGGTTACATGGGGGGGCTCAAGGAAAGGAATCTCAAGA
>JALXAI010000302.1 GCA_026992215.1 Desulfobacterales bacterium
GCGGAAAAAATCGTGGCCATGATATGCAGGGAAACTCGACTTGATTTTAGAAAAACCGGGAATCATTTCGGAGCGCAGGGTTCTCAGGACGTGGCTGTCTAGGTGAGCGGGGCGCTCAAGACCATGGCAGTAAGTCTTGTAAAAATTGCCAACGATATTCGGTGGCTGGCTTCCGGGCCCAGGTGCGGGCTGGGAGAAATTAGCCTTCCTGCCGTTCAGCCCGGTTCTTCCATGATGCCGGGAAAAATAAACCCTGTAATTCCTGAGATGATGATTCAGGCTTGCACCCAGGTAATCGGAAATGATCTGGTTATATCACTTGCCGGAAAAGGCGGAAACTTCGAACTTAATACCATGTTGCCGATACTGGTTTATAATTTGTTTTTCTCGATTCAATTACTTGCTTCTTCCTCACGGATTTTTGCCGAGAAGTGCGTGGCGGGAATAAAAGCCAATCGTGAACGCTGCGCTGAAATGGTGGAAAAAAGCCTTGCCATCGTGACATACCTGGTTCCGTTTTTGGGATACGACAGGGCAGCGGATGTTTCAAAAAGAGCCTACGAAAGCGGGAAGACGATTCTTGATATTGTAAGAGAGGAAAAACTGCTTGATGATGATGAACTGAAAAAATTTCTCGAAACGCTTCGCGGGAAAGCGTGAGCCTGGGGCGACGTAAAATTATTCGTATTGGGTGGCGGCAGTCGTTTCATTATATCCTCGTGTTTCAGCGTTCCGGCATGGTTTTCAAAATCTCTTCGTACACATTTATCGTCTTATTCACCATTTTTTCCTTGCTGAATTCTTCGATAACCCTGCGGTAACCCGCTTCTCCCATTTGCGCCCGCTGATCTTTCTCCATGTAATAAACCTTTTTTAAAGTATTTTCCATGGATTCCACGTCCCGGGACTTGCAGAGAAACCCGAATTGTCCCCCGGGCCCGAGGATTTCCACAATAGGAGGACATTCGTTTCCAATCACGGGCAACTTCGCGCTCATGGCTTCAAGGATTGCCATGGGTAACCCTTCACGAAAAGAGGGGTGAACAAAAACATCGAAGGTTTTTAGCATGTATGGAACCTCAGAAGGTTCCAACCTTCCCCAAAATAGTATTCTTTCCCCGGCATCGCAGTCCCTGGCCAGTGATTTAAGCTCGCTTTCCAGGGGACCATCTCCGACTATGACCAGGTATGCATTGGCACTGTCACTAAGGATGAACCTCGAGAACGCCTTGATGAGCGTTCTATGATCCTTCGCCTTTCTCAGCCTGGCCACAATACCGTAGATAAACGCGTGCTCCGGCAAACCGTACCTTCGCCGCAGTTCTGCCTTGCCCGGGGAGGATATATCATACTGGTTTACATCAATTCCGTTGTAGATTATCTCCAGTGGCAGGGACTCTATCCCTGATGCTTCGCGGAGGCTTCTCGCCACGTCCCTGCTCACGCAGATTATCCTCGAGATTCTCCTTGATGCCAGCCGGAATGCAACGCGCCGTTTCCTGTTTCTCAGAATGCTGGTCAGCCGAACAGTGTATACTACGGGAACTCCGGTTAACCGACTGGCAAGAGCGCAATAAATCATGAGCCTGTGTCGCTGTACG
>JALXAI010000303.1 GCA_026992215.1 Desulfobacterales bacterium
ATGAATACGCGGTGAGAGAGGCTCTCCGCGACTGGCTGAAGGAAGAAGGATACGATGTTGGACTGGCTGCCAGCGGAGAGGAAGCCATAAAAATGGTCAAGGAGGATTTCTGGCAGGTTATACTTCTCGATCTCAAAATGCCCGGCATGGACGGCATTGAGACAATGAAGAAAATAAGGGAGATCGAGCCGGACTCCGAAATTATAATGATAACCGCTTATGCTACCATTGAGTCTGCCGTGGAGGCCATGAAGCTCGGGGCCTACGACTATGTCATAAAGCCTTTTGAACCGGAAGAAGTGGAATTGCAGATAAAGAGAATCCTGTCACACCAGGAGCTTGTAACTGAAAACGTCTTCCTCAAGGAAGAACTCCACAAGGAATACGAATTTGATCAAATAGTAGGCCAGAGCAAACCGATGCAAAGGGTCTACGAGCTCATCGCCCAGGTGGCTCCCACCGACTCAACAGTGCTTATCACCGGAGAAAGCGGAACGGGAAAAGAACTTGTCGCCAGGGCAATTCACGCCAATAGCTCCAGGTGTTATGGCCCGTTTGTCGCGGTTAGCTGCGGTGCTCTGCCTGACACATTGCTGGAAAGCGAACTATTCGGCTACGAAAAAGGAGCGTTTACCGGAGCGAACCATTCAAAAAAGGGACGTTTTGAAATGGCCAGCGGTGGCACTCTTTTCCTGGACGAAATTGGTGACGTAAGTCCGAAAACCCAGGTGGACCTCCTCCGGGTTCTCCAGCAGAGGGAGTTCAGGAGACTGGGCGGACATAAGCTGATCAAGACAGATGCAAGGATCATCGCCGCCACCAATCGTGACCTCATAAAGGCGGTGGGAGAAAAAAAGTTCAGGGAAGATCTCTACTACAGGCTGAACGTCATATCCATACATCTTCCTCCCTTAAGAGAACGAAAAGACGATATCCCTCTGCTTACCAGGCACTTCATAAAAAAGTTTGCCATCAAGCTTCACAAGGATCAGAAAACCGTGTCCCCGGAGGCGATGAAACTTCTCAAGAAATATGACTGGCCCGGCAACGTGAGAGAGCTCGAAAACGTGATCGAACGTGCAATGGTAATAGGAAAGAGTAAAAGAATTGAACCGGATGATCTTCCGATCAGCTGCGAACCCCGCATGTTGAAGCAGAGACCCAGGGCTCTCAGCGAGGTGGAAAAGCTCCATATTCTTTTCGTACTCGAAGAAAATGACTGGAATATAAGCAGGTGCGCCCGGGAACTCCAGATTGATCGCCAGACCCTGTATAACAAGATAAAGAAATACAACCTGAAAAAAAGCGGAGCAAAAAATAGCCGAAACTCCCGTAAACGATCTACGAAAAGACTTTGAAGCAACTTGAGAAACCAATCCAAAGACATTGTTATTTTCCCCCTGGGACAGGTGGAACAGACTATAATCACGGCCGCTGCCGCCTTCCTCGAAAGCCTGGGCGGATTTTACTTCACGTGCCGCATAGCCAGTCGTCGCCCCATCCCCATCGGTACCCTCAATACCCGAAGACGCCAGTATGACTGCAAGCGCATCTTGAAACACTTTATAAAGTGCTGCCCCGGAGACTGTTTCCGGTTTATTGGTATAACCGACGTCGATATATACGTGCCGGTGCTGCGATACGTTTATGGTCTCGCACAACTGGGCGGAACATGCGCAATAGTATCCACGCATCGACTGAGACCGGAATTTTACTCTGCACCCGCGGACAAGTGGCTATTTTATCAAAGAATCTACAAAACCGTGTTACACGAGCTGGGACACACCGCAGGGCTGGTGCACTGTCTCGACTCAAAGTGTGTTATGTTCTCGTCTACCCGCATAAAAGATACCGACAAAAAAGAGCCAAGGTTCTGCGATACGTGCAGGGAACTCTTTTTCTGGCACATCAACAAGGATTGATCATAGATTGCAGAAAATTTCGACACTCTGTAGAATTTTCCAACACGTGCAAGATAATCCTGTTATATTCATATGTTACATCCTTCATCCAAAGCCCCCGGCTCTTATTGTGTGGAATATTTCTACACCTGCGAGGTTTCCATGGCCTGATCCCCTGCCCTCCCCTTTCTGCTCATCACTTTAATTTAGCAGTTATATCAAGGTGTTACGATTTGACAATATTTCTGGCACGGGTATTGCCCTTTAATTGAGCCGAAAAAGGAAGAGTTGAACATGATTGGATTGGGTAAACATAGAAGGAGGTCAAGGACATGAGCGCAGAGAAGAAGAAAACGGGAATGAAGGTGGTTCCGCCGGACAAGAAGAAGTGCGTATGGATGGAGGCAGGGGTTGTGTCGTACAAGCTGTGCGACAACAACTACGACTGTCCTACCTGTGCGTATGATCGTGGAATGCAGATAAAGATGGCAAGGGAGCGGGCTGCCACGGCAAACGTTGAAGAACCGGTAAAGGTGGACCGGGCGTCGGAAAAGGCCTTCGAGTCCTGGGTGGAAAAGATGTTAAAGCTCCCCGCGGACCAGAGAAAATGCAGGTATATGATCAGCGGGCATGTGAGCCGGAAAATATGCCCCAATGCTTACGAGTGCGGGAACTGTTCTTTCGACCAAATGATGCAGGAGAAGTTACAGCCCGAAGAGCTTGAAGTGCAGAAGCTTCTCGAGGTCGACGGATTTCTTGTAGCGGACGGCTACTACTACCATGAGGGTCACACCTGGGCAAGGCCGGAGCACGGCGGAAGGGTCAGAGTGGGGCTGGATGATTTTGCGGCAAAACTAATCGGCAAACTCGACAGGCTTGAACTCCCCGGCATAGGGCAGGAAGTAAAGCAGGGGGATGCGGTTTTACAGATCCGGAGAAACGGCAATTCCGTGAGGGCCGTTTCTCCCGTGGACGGGATTGTCACATACATCAACTACGATCTCCTGGAAAACCCCGAACTTGCCATTGAAAGGCCGTACGAAAAAGGGTGGCTGTACATCGTGGAACCTGTCAAGCTCCGGAAGAACCTCAAGAGCCTTTACTTCGGCAACAAGGTAAAGGAGTTCTTTGACGAGGAGAAAGAAAAGTTGTTCAAGGAAGTCCATGAAGAGATGGCCATAGCCGCCGACGGCGGTCAGCCAATAAAAGACGTATTTGCCGATCTGGAAGGAGACAGGTGGCAGTCCCTGGTAAAGAAGTTTCTAAGGAGCTAGGGATTATCAAGGCGAGGCCACTTCACCTGTGAAGTGGCCTACCTGTATCCCAGTTTTCTCAACGATCTTTCGTCCTTTCTCCATTTTTTTTCTACCCGTACCCACAGCTCGAGAAAAATCCTTGTGCCGAAGATATGTTCCAGTTCAACCCGTGATTGCTTTCCTATTTCTTTCAGCATCTTCCCTTTTTCCCCTATAATAATTGCCTTCTGTGATTTTTTTTCCACGTGAATGGTGGCACCGATCCTGAGCAGGTTCTTTTCGGGGACTTCTTCAAAATAGTCGATGGTAACCGCTACGGCATACGGCACTTCTTCCCTGAGCAAGTGAAAAATTTTCTCCCTGATAATTTCCGCCGCAATAAATCTTTCCGGCTGATCCGTCCACATGTCGTCAGGATAGTACTTTGGACCGTAGGGCAGCAGTTTTTCTATTTCGTCTATTATTATTCGGATGCCGTCGCCGTACAGCGCTGATATGGGTATGACGGCCTCAAAAGATCCCAGATCCTTGTACCTGTCGATGATGGGAAGGAGTTGTTGTTTTTCTACCAAGTCGATTTTATTTATGAGCAAAATCGTGGGAGCCGGGATACCTGCTATCTGACGAAGAACGTGCATCTCGTGGGTATTCTTCCTTGATGTTGCTTCCACCATGAGACAGATTACGTCCACGTCAGAGGCCGCCTTAAGAGCGGTCTTCACCATGAACTCGTCAAGCTTGTCTTTTTTGTAAGTGTATATTCCGGGGGTATCCAGAAAAATGATCTGGCTATTGTCGCTCGTGTAAATTCCTGCGATTCGGTTCCTGGTGGTTTGCGGCTTGGGACAGGTTATAGATACCTTTTGCCCCAGAATCCGGTTTAACAGCGTGGATTTGCCCACGTTTGGAGCCCCAATGATAGCCACGAAACCCGACTTTATTTGTTTTTCGTTCCCACTTAGTCCTGACAGCTGATTTTCCATTCTTGTACTCCACTTTTCAGGATGATTTCTCCGCAGAGATCCCGAGATTCTCGAACATAAATTTCTGAAATATTGAAGCGCTTTTTCCACCTGTTGATGTTGGAGCCCCGATGCCCTCTGACCTGTGAAACCGATCCGGCCGGAACAACTACATCCAGAGTATCTTTCGATATCTGGCAAGTATCCAAAACTGCTGAAATAAGTTTATCGTAGTATGCCGCCATAACCAATTCTCCGAAGGAAGGGTGATAAGGACCGGCAACAATGGTTCCTTTCTCGTCGAACCACGGCTCTGCCTGGAGTCCCATTCTTGCCACCCTTATGTTCGCTTTCCTGAGCTTGACGTACGCGCGGAGGGTAAGATCCACGGCTTCATTCATATCAAGCGCCGTGTAATTGCCCTTTTCATAAAGACCTGCCAGGGGTGAGTCCCTGAGTACCAGCGTCGGGTAAATTCGTACAAAGTCCGGCTCAAGTTTGATCACCTCGTCCACGGTTTTGAGGAAGGATTCACGGGTATCTCGAGGCAACCCCACCATTATCTGGATACCAAGGCTGATTCCCCTGTGCTTTATCAGTTCAGTTGCGACCCTTGTCGATTCCGCTGTGTGCCCCCTTGCACAGGCACGGAGAACCCTGTTATCCATACTCTGGGCTCCCAGTTCAATGGCGCTTATCCTGTAGCTTTCGAGGAAGGCGAGTTCGTCATCCGATATGTAATCCGGCCTGGTTGAAAACCTAACTCCCCGGATCAGACCTTTTTTAACGAACTCATGTGCCACGTCAAGTAATTCTATTTGCTTTTCCATGGGCAGGGCAGTAAACGTGCCGCCGTAGAAAGCCACAAAGCACCTTTCTTTATGCCTTTTTGCCGGGAAACCCAGGTACTTTTCAATGGTTTCCCTGATTTCTTCTCTTGAAGGAAGGGGCAGCGATTGTCCCGTGATGGCCTTCTGATTGCAGTAAATACACTCATGATGGCATCCGGCGTGAGGGATAAAAACGGGTATGATAAATAATTTTTCTCTCACTTTGCCTCTTTTTCCCCGGTCAGTGTCTCAAGGGCCTGCTCCGCCGCTTTCTGTTCGGCCGCCTTTTTGCTCTTTCCCGCACCAAAGCCAACCTTCCTGTTGCCCACGAGAACACTGACATAGAAAGTTTTGTCGTGGTCGGGCCCCGCTTCCTTTTCCAGTTCGTACGTGGGAGTTTCCTTGAACTCCGTTTGAGTATACTCCTGGAGCCTCGTCTTAAAATCCCTGTTTAAGACTTCCAGCGGAGATTTTGAGCCCATGAAAAGACCGCCGAAAAGCTTCTGAACAACCTTTTTCAACTCGCCGAAACCACCGTCAAGGTAGACAGCCGCCAGCACGGCTTCCATGCAGTCAGCCAGAAGAGAGGGCTTTGTTCTGCCGCCGGTGAGTTCCTCACCTTTGCCAAGTAGAATTGCTTTCCCGAGATCCAGTTTTTCCGCCAGTTTTGATAACTGCTTTTCGTTTACCACAAGCGCTCTCAGCTTGGACAGTTCCCCCTCCGTGTACCGGGGAAACTCGTGAAACATGATATCCGAGATGGCCAGCTCCAGGGCCGCATCTCCCAGGAACTCCAGGCGTTCATTATCTTCAAGCCCGCGGGC
>JALXAI010000304.1 GCA_026992215.1 Desulfobacterales bacterium
TGTCAATTCAAAAGATCGATTTCTCTTAAAAAACATTTGAACGTACTGCAAGATAATGCTAACCATAAAAGTACGGCATGAAAGTTTACTCCGCGATTATTTCACATACCGCAGGAAGCCGTAAAAGAGCAAGATAGGAAAAATTTTTCAAAGAATGGCCGACCTTATGCCAGCGGTTACATACCAAATAGCATTTGATCTGGGGACGTCATACTCGGCGGCGTATTCTGACGTTAAGAAGAAAACTGTCTGGGAACCTACGGTTATGGCCTTTGACAGGCGCAAGCAGCGAATTGTTGCCTACGGGAGTCGGGCCAAGTCCATGATAGGCTTTACTCCTCCTTACATCGAGATCCTTCAACCGCTCAAGGCAGGAGTTGCATGTGACTTTGACCTTGTCAATCCTTTCTTAAAGTTCCTCACAGCACAAATCACCGGGAGAAGAAAACTTTTCGTAAGCAGGATTTTGGTGTGCCTTCCGTACGGTACCACGAGCGTGGAGGCGAGAGCCTATCGCAATCAGCTCCAGGCCAATTTCCTGACGAAGGTGCAACTCGTCCGGCAGCCCCTGGCAGCCGCGATTGGCGCGGGGCTAGATATTTTCGAGAGCAAGGGAAAGATAGTCGTCAACATAGGTGGGGGAATAACGGAAATAGCCCTGATCTCCATAGGAGGATTTGTAAAGTGTATAACGCTCCAGGCGGCAGGGCTTGCCATGGATGAAGCCATTTCGAACTACCTCGAACAGGCTTATTACTTCTCGGTGGGGTATCAGCAAATTGAGGAAATCAAGATCAAGTATGCGAGCGTGGACGAAACTCAGATAAATTTTCCGATCCAGGTAAAGGGAATGGACAGGCGGACACGGTTGCCGAGATCTCTGATGATACCCAAAAAAGCCCTTACCGAAGCCATAACTCCGGTGGTAGACCAGATTCTCGAAGGAATTGACGCGGTATTTGAAACAACCACTCCTGAAATAGCCAACGACATAGCGAGTGATGGGATATACCTGACCGGCGGTGGTGCTTATCTGCCCGGATGGCAAAGGATCATACGTGACAGGTTCGGTGTTGAGGTGAGAATCCCTCGCGAGCCGGAACTATGTATAATAAAAGGATTGAAAAAAATACTGGAAAACTACGGCGCGTACAAGGAGATTCTGGAAAAGGCCAAATCATGTGTTCCATGATCAGGTGCTAAGCTATAGATCAGGGGGCAGATAGCCCCCTTCTTGTAAACAGTGACCTAAATCAGGGTACAGAAAAAACCGGTCTCGAAGGTATGTCCTCTGACCGTGGTTGGTGCTACTTTTTTGATTTCCTTCCCACCCTATCCCTCATGCGGTAGGAAACTACCGGGACGGGACAGTGGCGGAACAGTTTTTCGGCGACAGAGCCCAGGAGCACGTGCTCCAGATTGGTACGTCCCTTGGTACCCATAACCAGCATGTCAATATCTTCTTCCTTAATGATACTGATAAGTTCATCAAAAGGGTGACCCACTTTAAAAATAATTTTCAGCCGCTCCCTGGGAAAATGAGCTGAAAGAATTTCCTTTTCGAGCAGTTCTCGACGTTCCTTCTCAACACCCCT
>JALXAI010000305.1 GCA_026992215.1 Desulfobacterales bacterium
CCGGTCAAAAAAATGCCAGTCAATAAGCAAAAAATAAAGAATTTTCTCATATTCTGCCCCCTGCTCCCGGTATTTCCCTGATTTTCATTTCGCTTTTAACGTCGCCTTTAACGCTTATGATTCTTGCATAAGAAACATCACCCTGAACAGAACTGATCTCTATTTCCCCCACTTTTACCAGTCCTCGATGAAGTTTCTTTCCTTTAAATTCTATTACTCCGCCTCCTTCCAGAAGAGCAAACCTCATTCCCTTCTTCACGCCGTGAGGTTCCCCAAGATTTATCAAAACCTGGTTACCCTCTTTCTGTATCACATATCCCTGAAGAGGGTATTTACTGATAATTTCTTGCAACAGATCAGAACTTACCTTTTTTATCACGCGGTCGATTTTATTGGTTTTCACGGTGTCCGAATAAACAATGGGAATTGCGGATGTTTCACTGTCTATCATTCGAAGGCTAAGAAACGCGTTCCTCGGGCGGTTAATCAATACTCCGGTTGCAAGAAGCTTCGCCGCAAGTATTCTCCCCAGCTTAAGACTCGTATCCGGGTTCGCAAGTTCGCTGGAGCCAAGGTTTAATTCGGCCAGTAACTTGTCGAGAACCATGCGCTCCACCACCTTTACTCTGCCAGTCCTGGCAAGTTCCGAACTCAAATAGTTGACAAGAATTTCCGGTACGCCTGCCCGTTCCGTCAGGATACCCTTCTCGTCCACCGACAGGAAAGCCAGAACCATCGGCCTGGAAGTCCACTCATCAACCACTTTTTGAGATGCCTTATTTTCCCTGTACCTTTTTACGAGTTCCTTAACCAGCCGGTCAATCCTCTCGGCACGCTTGGCATCCTTGGCAAGCTTTAGCATTTCCTCTGCCCTTTGCAGCAGCTTAAGTGAAATCTCGTCTCTCGGATCAAGCTTATACGCTTTTTTGTAAACCCTGTGGGCTTTTTTCCACTGGCCCTGTTTTTCAAATATTACTCCTTTGTTGCTCAAGGCCTCTATGGAGTAAGGATCAACTTCCAGGGCCTTGTTGAAAAGTTTGCTCGCTTTATCGAATTTGTCATTTTTGGCGTAAACCCTTCCCAGTTTGTTGTACGGTGTGGCAACCTGGAAGGCAAATCCTTCTTTTCGCGTGGCGGAACTGTACTCATTGACCGCCGCATCCTTCTTGCCCTCACTGTAAAGAATATCCCCTTTGATCACGTGAACCGAGCTTCTTCCCTCTACATCGTTTGCAAGTTTCCATGCCTTCGATTTGTCACCTTTAATCCAGTAGACATGGGCAAGACCTTCCTTTGCCAGCACCTCGCCCTTCCCGGGTAACTTCGCAAGCATTTTGAAATCATTTTCGGCTTCGTCAATTTTACCTTCCTTCAGCTTAGCATAGGCCAGGATCGCTCTTGGCCTGGGGTCATCGGCTGAGCTGGCAGCAGCCTTCTCGGCCAGCTTTCTGGCTACACCCACCTTTTTTCTTTCCATTTCCCGCTCAGCAAGGGTAACGAGGAGTTTCACTCCCGCCTCTCCGCCACCCTGAATGACATCCAGAATTTCCAGATCGGGCCCCAGAAGGTAAGTCACCGGGAGTACGAATTGCGCACCGTAGAGCTTGCTCACGCTTCCATCATCCAGCAGCACGTTCACCCTGATCCCCCTCTTTGCCACGAAATCGGCCACCCTCGATTTCGGATACTTTGAAATCGCAACCACCATCACCTGATCATCACCATATCTGGTCTTCAAGTCCTGAAGCGTTGAAATGCTGGCCTCGGAAGCCCTGGAAAAGGGGGCGAAGAAACAGACGGCTACAAAAGGTCTGTCTACCTTTTTCAGTTCGAAGGTTTGCCCGTTCAGTCCGGATAGTTCGAAGTCAGGGGCCCGGTCACCTACTTTGAGTGCCGCACCTGCCGAAGAAACAAAAACAGCGAGACATAATACGAGCACAAACGATATTGTTCGGGTGCGAAAATTTCTCATGGTTATCCTCCTGATATCCCGTGCGTTCCCTGCTGGGGTGTTAGTGTAACATCTAGCGGTATTGATTGGTTTCTTTCCACGTTAATCTGTGCCTCCCATGTCAGATATCCTTCCTTTTTCAGCTTTACCTCGTAAGTCCCAGGAACAATATAAAGATCAAGGGGCGTTCGTCCTCTTGGTTTTCCATCTACCAGAACCTCGGCACCACTGGGCTCCGAGCGGAATAAAACTTTACCTCCCTTTATTTTGCTTTCAGTGACAACAGGGGGGCCCTGCTCGCTTCTGTTTCCGCTCCCGCCTCGCTGCATGACGGATACGAAAAAGATTGCTCCCACAAGCAACACCGCCAGAACACCAATAACATACGTACGCCTGATACCCGTTTTGCGGGTAGCAGGCTGGCTTTCCACAGGGATGGTTTTATCCGCAAAAGGTACATCCGCCTCTACATTTTCCTTTTTCTTATCAAGGAGCCGGGAGAGATCTCTGGCAAATTCCAAGCCCGTCTGGTACCGTTTTCCAGGCTCTTTTTCCAGCGCCTTTAACAATATTTCATTCAACTCTTGCTTTATATGTGAGTCGACATCTTCAATAGGTTCAGGCGGCTGTGTTAAAATCGAGTGAAAAAGCGTCGCTATGTTGTCCCCGCGAAAGGGCTTTTTCCCCGCGATCATCTCGTACAGTATGATTCCCAGGGAAAAGAGGTCAGCCCTCCCGTCCACTTTTTTGCCCTGAACCTGCTCAGGGGCCATGTACGAAGGAGTCCCGAGGATCTGGCCGGTTCTCGTTTGCTCCGCCAGGGAAACATCCTGAAGCCTGGCAATTCCGAAATCAGTGATTTTAACGACTTTTTCCGGGGTTATTATTATGTTGCTGGGTTTTATGTCCCTGTGCACCACGCCCTCCTCATGGGCGTAGTTGAGGGCGCTGGCAATCTGAATAGCGTACCTGATGGAATCATCCGGTGTGAGCCGCCGTTCTTTAATAAGCTTGCTGAGAGAATTACCTTTGAGAAATTCCATGGCAATGAATATTTTTCCAGAATCTTCTCCAACGTCATATATCGTGACAATATTCGGGTGCGTAAGTCTGCCCGCAGCCTTGGCTTCTCTCAAAAACCTTTGAGTAACCTCCCATTCCACTGCCCTTTCGGGACGCAGGACTTTCAGCGCAAGACTTCTGTCTATATCCGGGTCATAAGCCCGATAGACAATTCCCATGCCACCTTTACCGATCTCTTCCTGAATCAAGTATCGCCCTAGTTGGTCCATACCATTAAAATCTTTTCTCGGCTTCCCTTATCCACTTCATGACCTTTTCCCTGTCTGAAGCGGCAGGACGCAGTTCCAAATACTTTTTGTAATGATACACGGCCAGTTCAGGTTTGTCTAACTCCTGGTCAAACAGAATCCCCAGATTGTAGTGAGCCAGCGCGTAGTCGGGATACAGTGAAAGGGCCTTCTTGAAATAGATCTCAGCCCTTTTGAAATCCCTTTCCCTCCTGTATATTTCTCCCAGGTTATTATAGTACCTGGGATCCTCCGGAGAAAGAGATACGGCCCTTTTATAAGCGTTCTTCGCTCCGTCCAGGTCACCCGATTTAAATAAGGCGTTTCCCAGGCGATACCATGCTTCGCTCCAGCCGGGAACAAGGGACACTAATTCGCGCCATAATCTCAACTCTTCCTGTAATTTGCCTTCCCTGTTAAAGATGAGCCCAAGATGATAAAGCGCCGGAACAAACCGGGGGCGGATTGAAAGAACTTTTCTGAAGGCACGTTCCTTGGTGGAATTCGAAGTTGCAGCAAGTCCCAACCCAAACCAGTAGGCCCAGTCCTTGCCTTCCTCTCGAGAAAAACCTCGCGACACATGGTTTATCCTACCAGTATTTTCTTCAAAAAAAACATAAAGGTAGAAAACGGGAATGATGAAACTAATCTGATCGGTTTTCTTTAGCCTCCCTTTAACCAGGCCGAGCAGCTTGCCTTCACTGTCAAAAACAGGCCCCCCGCTGTTACCCGGATATACCGGCAGGTCACACTGGTAGAGCAGGATGTTTCCCACCACCCTTGGTGATGCTGCTACCCGTCCCTGAGCCAGAGTACCCATAAGTCCATACGGGCAACCAAAGGTGTAAACGCGTTTTCCGATGGGAACTTCTATTGACTCGGGAGAACGCAGCGGTACGTAACTGTTGCTCTCCACGTGAGTCTCCACGAGCGCCAGGTCATAAAGCCTGCTAATGAAAATTATTTTCCCTTTAAAAACCCTTTTGTCAGGCCATTTCACGAACAGGCTCCGTGCATTCGATATTTCGTGGGCCGTAGTCATAACCAGACCATCAGGGGTAATAACAATTCCGGAAGACTGAAAGGTTTCCCTGTTTGAAGAACCGTAAAGGCAAACGGTAGCACTCTCGTATTGAGCAACAGAAGGCGCCGGCATCGCCGGATGAGATTTTTTATCTCGATTTTCCGAAAGCTTGCTTTCCAGCACCTTCATGATCATGGATTCAAGAACACTCGATTCATTACCGTCTCCACCACTCACCCTGAGCCTTATCCCCGTGGAAAGATCACCAACCCTTTTTAACGCTAAACTAAACCTGTACCCTTCTATGCTCCCTGTGATTGTGCTCTTTCCGATACTGCCGGGATCAATCTTTCCTCCTACTTCCTTGATGGCTTCCACGAACGCAGCCCTTACCCGCTTTTCCGGGTATCTGACCACAACCCGCGAACCAGGCTTACGCTTCTGCCCGCTGCAGGCAACCATGTTGAAACAGATACTCAGGAAAAATAAAACGGCAAGAAGCAGCAAGAACTTAAAGTGCGGATGTTGAGGCCTGCTTTTAACCATTAATTTTTTCCATGTATCAATCTTTTCCAGAGGCTTCTTTTACGCCGGTCCGAAAACCCTACCCTGCACAAAACAACCGTTATGTTATCACGCCCCCCTCTTTCCCTGGCCAGGGTAACCAGGCTTTCCCCTATCTCATTGAGTCCAGCATCCATGTCCAGGTAATGAGCTATTTCGGCCTCGGAAACCTCCTTGAGTAACCCGTCGCTACACAGCAAAAACACGTCTCCATCACGCACCGCTTCGCTGATCAGATCAACCTCCAGTTTTTCATCCTGGCCCACAGCCCGGTAAAGCACGTTCCTGAAACGGTAATGTTCCCCTTCTTCCTTTGTAATCAGCCCTTCATCTATGTGCTTCTGAACGAGAGAATGATCAACCGTCAGCAAGCGCAGTTCCTGGTTCCTCCACATATAGGTCCTGCTATCGCCCACATGCCCCAGATAAAAATTCCCGGAATCAAAAGTTAGGATTTCACCGGTGCACCCCATACCTTCGTGTTCCGGGAACTCTTCCACGTGTTCCAGCATCCTTTGCTGTGCACGCTGGAAAGCTGTCTCCACCAGTTCTCTCGGAGTCGTTCCCTGTCTTGCTCCGGTCAAAAATACCTCCTCGGCAGAACTGACAAATATTCGACTGGCAATCTCACCCGCCGCTGCCCCCCCCATGCCATCTGCAACCACGTACAAATTGAGATCGTTCTCCACGAGAAACGCATCTTCGTTGCGTTCTCTTACCATCCCTCGATCGGTAAATCCCACTCCATCTATTTCTATGCTCATGCCTCTCTACACGCGTATCAACCGGAAATATTATGTCATCAAGATAGCTTGATTTTACGTAGTAAAGGAAAAGAGTCAAGTTTAAAACTCGTACAAGCCAATATTCATGC